>JAPOLP010000670.1 GCA_029977045.1 Planctomycetota bacterium | reverse complement strand
TTCGGGGGAAGATCGAGGACCTGCTCGTTGAGACGCTCCATGTCCGACTTTCCTTTGCGAACATCCAGCAGCTGGAAATAGAGCGGGCCGTTTCCGTCACGCTTGAGTTCGCCCAGCACCTGCAGCACGTCATTGCTCTCGTACCGTGCCTCGATGTCCTGGTCAGCGTGGAATCCCAGCGGCAGTTTTCGCAGCGAGAGAATGTTTCCCGCGCTGCCTCCGAATCGGCCCTCGAGCAGGAACTGCAGGCCGACCATCTTCTCCCAGCGCGGCTTCGTCTTCAGGAAATCGACAACAGATTGCGGAGCTGCATCTGCCGATTTCGGACCAATTGCCAGAAACACGGCAAGGACCAGCACAGCTCTAAGACGCACGTGATGAAACAGAAAAGTCTGCATTTCATTCCGCCTCGTCACCGCTAATTGAGTTCGCTGGCAACTCGGCATCCGGTTGCAGATCTCCGCCTGCCTGCTGGGCTCGCAGGGCGTCGCGCAGGCTGTCATCTTCGCCCACGACAAAACCAAGCTGCCCCAGAACACTGAAGTCGGTCCACAGAAACGAATCGTTCGGATCGAGACGCACAACCCAGGCCTGCGCATCGCTGTCAAAGTCGCTGCCTGCCAGTCGGCCCGCCAGCACGATGCGCTGTCGGTCGCCAGTCACCAGAGAATCGACACCGGCGATCTGCACCGCCTTGTCATCAACCGTCCAGGGATAGACGAGCCGCGTTTCTGTCGACAGAACCGCACCGTCAGCGTCTTTCACGCTGCACTGTTTCCGCTCGACGGGGCTCAGATCGAGCAGCAGCCAGCGACCGGCAAACCGCACATCAAACTGCTTCACCCAGTCTTCACGGTCGAGCGATTGGCCGTCGCGAGTGGCTTCAGCGATTTCAATCAGCGTTCCGTCCAGCAGATGCGTTGCAAACTCAGCTTCCAGCCAGCGGCGGCGGATCGGAGCGATTCGTTCCTCGTCCGCGCCGATAGTGTCCAGTGCTTTCAGTGCTATCTGCAGCTGTCGGTGTGCTTCAGCAAAATCACCAACCTCGAACGCATCCAGTCCCGCGTCCGTCACAGTCGCCAGCTGAGCCTCGGCATGATCGACGGCTTGCCGACGAATCGCCCAGATGGCCATTCCAGCAACAAGAACGAAAACTCCCGACACCACAAAGAGCAGACGCTTCCGGGTCTCTCCACCATCAGTGTCGGGCCGACGAATTTCGATCATCCCGGACGGAATGTCTGCTGACCGTGGCCTTCCACCCCTCCGACGACTCTTCTCCGGTCGTGTCAGATCGATTGCCGACGCGTCGTCTTCAACAGGAGTCTGCTGGTCACTTTGCGAAGTCTCGTAAAGTGAATCACGACGCTTCCGCGAGCGGGTTCGTGGCTCAGGCGGCTCTTCCAGGAAGTCGAGCAGATCGTCTGAAGCGACACTCGCAGGCGATTCCGATGCTTAATGATCAACCGGAGGGTCGTCCAGAAATTCGTAATCGTCGTCGTCAACCTCAGCGGTCGATTCAGAAAGGCCATCAGACTTGAGCAGGGAGGCATCAACCGGCGGCGAATCTCGTTCGGCTTGTTTCTTTCGAGTCGCCCGCCCGGTTTCCGGCGAGGCGTCATTCGTTTCCTGCTGAGCAAAGTACGTCCGGTCGGATTCGGGATACTGATTGGTGGGCAGAATGAAATGGGCCTCACCACACTGGCCGCAGATTGCCCGCTTCGCTCGATCCGATCGCACCCCCGTCAGTCGCGAACCGCACTCACATCGCAAGTCGAACGGAACGACTTCAATCGACGTCGTCGAGTCTTTCCGACCAAGTGCTTTGTCGAGCCAGTTCGCCATGCGTGAGTTCGTCGAGTTGGGTCTTCTGTCAGATAGAGCCTGCCGCAACGGCAGGGCAGTCAGTGATATCTCGGCGGAAGTCGGCACCAGGATACCGACGCATCCGGCTGCTCACCACAGCCGAACTTCACATCCTTGATCATTGGTTGCTGGAAGCGCCGATTGGCCCGGTGAGAGTAACGTCGCCAGCCGTCGCATTTCCCAGCAGCTCAACTTCGTTGCCGACTTCGTCGACGAGGGCGAGTTCGAGCAACCCGGTACCGACGGCAAGCGGGAATTCACCGGTCGCATCCCGCTGGTCCAGCAGCACGATCTGCTCCTCGTTCTGCCAGCGAACCCGCAGTCGCAACTCGCCCGGCGTTTCGCCGCGCCGCACGACCGCGAGGTAACGGCCCGGTCGGACGACGCGAACCGGCCAGCCGGTCGAGCGCCCGTCGACCCACGAGCCGTCCTGGTACCGGCACAGGTGCGTCGTCGACGCCTGCGGATCGCCGACTTCGATCACACCGGGAGTAAAATTCCGCGACGCACGCACGTCCGCAAACCAGTCTTCGTACTGAGCCTTCAGCCGCTGCAGGACCGCTGGCTGCTGACTCGCCAGATCGTTCTGCTCACCGCGATCAGCCAGCAGATCGTACAACTCGAACTTCGCTTCCGTCGGCGAATCAAAGTCTTCGCGTGCGAACGTGCCCGGTGATCCGACGAGCTTGAACCGCTGCGTCACGACCGCGCAGTTCTGAAACGCTTTCGGCGTCAGGCTGCGATGGCACTGGAAGAACAGCGACCGCTCCGGCCAACTCGCGACAGCATCTCCATTCGCATCGTCAAGCAGCGAAAGCAGATTGACCCCGTCGAGTCGATGTCCGCTTGTATCCAGCGTCGCCCCGCACGCGGACGCGATCGTCGGCAGCAGGTCGATATGCGCGGCGATCCGGTCGACCGTGCGTCCGCCCTTCAGTCGCTGTGGCCACTGCACGAAGCACGGCACACGGATGCCACCTTCGTACGGCTGGCTTTTTCGCCCGCGAAGCCCGCCCGTGAATCGCTGCTGCTGCGGGCCGTTATCTGTCAGGAAGATGACCAGCGTGTTCTCGCGCAGCCCGAGTTCTTCCAGTCTCTGCAGCAGCCGAGCGAAGTTCTCGTCGATGTTCTGCACCATGCCGTAAACCCGCGCCGTCGTTTCGTCGAGCCCCTTGTCGAGATACGGCTGCGCGTACCGATCAGCGACCTCCAGCGGTGTGTGCGGAGCGTTCGTCGGGATGTATGCGAAGAAGGGCTCGTCGCCGTGCTGCTCGATGAAGCTCAGCGCCGCGTCAAAAAACACGTCGGTGCAGTAGCCGCGCGACCGGACAGGTTCACCGTTCTTCCACAGCAGCGGATTGAAGTAACTGTTGGGCTGATCCGGCGTCTGACTGATTCCGCCCGATCGATGCACGAGGCTCTCGGCGAAACCCTGATCCTGCGGTCGCAGCGGAAACGCATCACCGAGGTGCCACTTCCCGAAGATCCCCGTCGCGTATCCAGCCTCACCGAGCACCTCAGCAATCGTGACCTCGTCCCCGTGCATCTTCGCACCGCCCCGAGACGTGTGAATCACGCCGGTCCGGTAATAGTTCCGCCCGGTCATCAGACTCGCCCGCGTCGGAGCACACACCGGGCTGACATAGAACCGCGAAAACTGCACGCCCTCGCGGGCGAACCGATCGAGATTCGGCGTCACGATCTGGTCATTACCGTGAATGCCAAGATCGCCGTATCCCTGATCGTCGGTCATGACGAGCACGACGTTTGGTCGATCTCCCGCTGCTGTGGCGAACCGGCTGCAAACCGACAGGCAGACGAAGACCAACGCAGCAGTCACAGTTCGCTGAAACATATTGGGCGTCCAATCTCCGAAGACGATGCGGTGCCAGAGTCGCGGCAGCATCGCAGAGTTCTCCGCCACGAAAAACCGACCAGAACGTGCCCGTCTGATAACTGCGTTTCGGCCCGCTACGAAAACAAATCTGCCGCGCTATACTCCGCCGATCTTATCCACGGAGAACAGCGACAATGGACGAATCTCTGAATCAGGAAGCTGCGGCATTTGCCGAAGCGCTCGCCGATATCGCAGCACGCGTCGGCATCGAGATTTCTCAGACGCCGAATGGAGCCCGCATCATCGACGCGGGAATCAACGCGAGAGGCGGCATCAACGCCGGGCAGATTCTGGC
>JAPOLP010000459.1 GCA_029977045.1 Planctomycetota bacterium | reverse complement strand
AGGTGGGACGACCTCAAAGTTTCCGATCATCGGAGACATCCCCGGCCTGAATGCCCTGACGGCGACTCGAAGCATCGACCGGGTCGAAACCGAGCTGTTGATCATTGTCACTCCGGAACTTGTCGAGCCTTTGGAGCCGGATCAGGCACCATCGCTGCTGCCAGGGATGGAAGTCACTGAACCGAACGATCTGGACTTCTTTATCTACGGCGACATCGAAGGCCGTCCGAATGCTCATCACCGCAGCACTGTCTGGCCGCTCTACAAGAATCGGCTGAAGCGTTGCTACGAATGCGACAAGAACCACAAATCGTCGGCCTTCTACCTCAAAGGCCTGCATGGGTTCTCGGACTAGGCATGGCACCGCGTTCAACGGATACAGCCACACGCCGTTGAACGGTCAAGAATGCAGTCAGACACAATACCGCCCGGCTTCGGCCGGATCACACAAAGGACTCTGTGATGAAACGCTGGCGATTCAGTCTTTCGTTGCCCGCAACGGCCTGCGGTCTGCTGGCACTCGTGGCCGGTTGCTCGCACGCGACGAAATGCGACTACATGGGAAATATCACTCCGAACCCGATCGGGACTCTATCCGACCCGGTTTTTCAGGCTCAGGAAAGCAATGCTGAAGCCACCGACTTCATTGTGCACGAGCACGAATGGATCGGTAACTCGGCCACGCTGAACGAACGGGGCAAGGACCACGTTCAGCAGATTGCGGCCCGAGCGAATCAGCAGGGCTTTCCGATCGTGGTCGAGGAGTCGAGCCGGTCGACACGTCCGGACACACAGTTCCAGTATCCCGTCCACAACAACGATCAGCTGGATGCCCATCGCCGAGCGATGCTTGTCGAGGCACTGGCAATTATGGGAGTTGCTGACGCAGAGGATCGCGTCGTCGTTGGCCACGACTTCACGCCCGGCTTCTGGTACTCACAGGGCAACCAGGCACTGCAGCAAAGCTTCAGCAACCGTAACGGCGGCGGTGGCGGCCAGGGTGGTGGTGGTGGTGGTGGTGGTGGTGGTTTCTAATCACCTGACGACCAGCGATCGTGTATGAAATATCAACGGGCGGGCGAACGACTTCAGTTCGCCCGCCCGTCTGTCGATTCTCGATATGTTGCGACCGGTGCAGTTGTGGGGAGTTTCCCGAAACTGCGTCCGCTGACCCGAAAACGCTCAAGTCGAATGGAGAAAGGATTCTCCAATGCGTGCATATTTTCCGGCTTTGATCCTGGCAGCAGGCACTTCGCTGATTAGCGGCTGCCAGACCGCCTCACAGCAGGTCGTCAGCTCCAGCCCTCCAAAGGCGACGGCAGCGAGTGAAGAGTTCACCGCCCAGTTCAGCGTCGCGAAACTTCGCGAACAGGAAGGCGACTACCATGTTGCCCGGAAGCTCTATCGGGAGCTACTGCAGCTGAATCCCGACCATGCCGGGACTCACCACCGCCTGGGAATCGTCGAGATCCGACTGGGCGAAGCAGAACGCGGGCTCGATCATCTGCGCCGCGCCGAAGCCGCCGCTCCGGAGAACCTGGCGATTCTCAATGACCTGGGCTTTGCCTGTATCACGACAGGCCGCCCGGAACTCGCTCAGCAGGTCCTGGTCACAGCACTTGAGATCAACCCGCACGACGAACGAGCCATCAATAATCTGGCGATGGCGTATGGTTTGACGGGCCAGTTCGACAAAGCCTTCGCGACGTTCCGACGGAAACTCGGTGAGGCCGAAGCGCTGTCGAATCTCGGCTACGTGGCCACTCAGACGGGCGATATCAAGTTCGCCACGGAGTGCTACAGTCGGGCACTGTCTCTCAATTCTGATTTACAAGAGGCAGCGGAAGCTCTCGCACAGCTCGCCGACGTGGAACGCCAGGTCGAACAGCAAAAGTCGATTGCGGCAGCCACGAAACGAAACACTCCCGGCCAGACTGACTCAGCAATTCGGCTGACGGGCGGCCAGGAAGAGCAGCCGCGTTCAAACCGCTGACCCGACCTGCTGACGTAAATCGCACGCCCTTACAAAGACTTACTCTGATCTATGGCGACGACAGCCCGCAGCTCACCGGAGACGTACTTCGCTGCATCGGCTGGCGATCTGGATCGCAGAATCGCGCCGCAAATCGCTGCCCGAGTCGCCCCGGCATCCATCACCCGAGGCAGATTTTCCGGAGTGATCCCCCCGATCGGATACCAGGGGAGAGCGATCTCGTCCGCGACGGCACGCACAAAGTCGAGCCCGGCGAACTCGTCAAACGCCTTGGTCTGCGATCGAAAGACCGGGCCAACTCCGAGATAGCTGGCTCCATCGACTACCGCCTGCCGTGCCTGCTCGATCGTGTGTGTCGAAACGCCGACCAGTCGATTCGCCCCGACAATGCGACGCACTTCGTGGACGGACAGCTCATCCTGCCCGACGTGAACTCCGTCAGCGTCGCACAGCACCGCCACGTCAGGCCGGTCATTCATGATCAGTAGCGTGTCCGTTTCGCGGGTAATCGCACCCCCCCGCCGAGCCAGCGTCAGCAGATCGCGATCAGACATCGTCTTCTCACGAAGCTGCACAATGCCAACTCCGCCAGCGATGGCATCTTTCAGCGTTTGCTCGACGTCGCCAGCACACAGTTCTGAGGTCAGCAGCAGATACAGCCGCCGATCTGCAAGCTGTTGAATCGACGCGGTTGTCATCAGGATCGCTTTTTCGAGCGTGTATAGCCGGTAACGAAGCTGGCCGAACTGCCGCGACGCTGCGTCGCCCCCAGACAGATCGTCCATGACGAGCAGCTTCGAATACTCTTCGAGCGTTCGTGCGGCCTCCTGCGCTCGTTTGAGACTGGCTGTTGCAACGCCAAACGGCGTTCCTCGCCGCCCTTCGGCCTCTGTGTGAATCGATGTCCCCACGTCGGCCTGCGTGTTTCGCGACGTGATCAGTTCCTGAGCATTAAGCAACTCGATAACCGTTCGCAGCTGGTGCCGACATTCTTTCGTCAGCCGGCTGAGATTTGCGTCGTCGAGAACGAAGCGGACGAAATCCTCGACAACACGCAGCCCTTCGCGGAGCCGATTTGCTGATGCGTCGAGAATCCGGTACGTCGCGGTGCGATCGACGGCGTCGGCATTCCAGTCGATTTCGAAGGAAACCGCGACCGGTTCCTGGCCGGCATCGTCGGAGCCACCTGATGCGTCTGTTGCCGATTTGACATTGAACTGAGTTAACAATGTCGAAACGGGAGATGATTCCGTCTGCAGTGCCGTCAGCAGGTGAACCGTCGAAATCTCAACTGCCGGTTTCTGTCGAGTTGCGAGGTGTCGGGCACAAAGAAGCACTTGCTGCCAGTCGCTCGATTCGGGACAGCTCTCGAAGCTGTCGTCGTTCCCAAGAGCCCCGGCGAGCGCTGACGTGACTGCGTCCGCCAGCGCAGCGGTCGAGTCGTCGATCCCTTCGCACTGTGGCTCGAAAGAATCCGAGGTCGCACGATGCACTGACGAACCATCGGCAGGATCATCGTCTGACGCCGGATACTGACCGGCCCAGATGTCACTGAGCTTCAGTTCGTCAAACGACAGACCAGCTTCGGTCAGCAATTCGAACGCCTCGGACTCTTCCTGAAGCAGCGACCAGAGCAGGTGAGCCGGCAGCAGCTCAACATGAGCCCAGCTTCGTGCCAGTTCTTCGGCACGCGTAATCGCGCGTTGGGCTCCAGCGGTCAGAGTTCGATCGGCCATAACGAAGAAGAATCAAAGTGGAATAAGGTGAAGGCAGAGATCGGTAGCTCAGGCATCAGTGTCGATCGTCGTGCCGGACTGCTCCCGAGCGGCGATGACCAGCCCCTGCAGAGCAAGGTACGGGTAGTGACCGGATTGATCCAGAAATGGCGACAGCAATTCTCCGCCGCCACCCGTGACGAAAACCCGCAGTGAGGTCGTGCGTGAACAGACAGCGGACTGCCTGGCAATCAGCTCTCGGACAGCGCCGACCTGCCCCCAGAAAATCCAACTCGAAATCGCAGCGTGCGTATTCTTCCCGAGAGGAACGTGCTGTCCCTGGGCGTCGGTCGCGATCAGCTCGTCAATCGAGACGTAAGGGAGAACTTCGGTGTAGTGATTGAGAGCCCTGGCAGACAGCTCAAAGCCCGGCAGGATGGCACCGCCAGAAAACGCTCCCTCTGTGCTGAGAAGGTCGACGGTCGTCGCCGTCCCGCAGTCAACGATGATTGCCGCCTCGCCTGTCCCGCGCAGGCGGTTCGCGGCAATGGCAGTCAGCAGACGGTCGAGGCCGACGCGGCGAGGTGCATCAACGTCGATCTCAATCGGGAACTGAGCGGAATCCCGGAACACCGTTCGGGAAACCGGTCGCAGCTCGTCTGGCCATGCCGCCAGAACCGCATCGACGCCTTTCTGATTGGATCCAACCAGCACGCTGCGGAATGGGCGATCGCCGAGAGTCTCCTGAAGCAGCTGCCAGTTAAACGGCTCCTGTGGATCACTCGTCAGAAACAGCGAACACTCCGGCAGACCTTCACGGCCCGTCGGCGACTCGAAGACACCGAACTTCACTCGGCTGTTGCCGAAGTCGACCGCCAGCCAGAGCGAGGGTGGCGCCGGTCGGGACACAGGCTTGCTTTGAGAGTCAGCTACCATCGTTCGACTGGCCCGTTCGGGACTTTGATCAATGCGGTGGCGACATCCGACAGCCGCTCGCCATGGCGCGTCCGGATTTCATCGGTGATCTGGTCGAACTCCTCGAACGACGAGAACTGCCGCAGCCGCGTTTCCAGTTCCTCCGGAACGCCCAGCTTCGCTCCGTACCAGGCGGCGAACTTCCGGAACAGGAAACAACTGTATTCGTCGTGCTGCTCAACCATCAGGTAGAAGTGCCGCCGTAGAAAATCGACCTGTTCGTCCGGCGTTGGTTCAAAGAGTGTCTGATCGCCGCGTTCAAGCCGCTCCAGCCGGTGGAACAGCCAGGGATCGAGCATCGCGCCACGACCGATCGCGATGGCCTCGCAGCCAGTCACGCGCCGCATCCGCATGGCGTCCTCAACGGTGCGCACATCGCCGTTGCCGATGACTGGAATCGAGTCAACCGCGTCGACGACCGCGCGAATGCCGTCGAGGTCGACACTTCCGTGGAACCCCTGTGCCCGAGTGCGACCGTGAATCGTGATGGCCGCAACGCCCAGACGTTCAAACTCGGCGGCCAGCTCTGGAGCCGTCAGCGAATCGGCATCCCAGCCGAGCCGCATTTTGACCGTGACCGGAACGTTGACAGCGCTGACGACCCGGTCGACGAGTTCGGCCGCGGCGTCGAACTGGCAGGCGATTCTCGCCCCACCGCCCTGCCCGTTCACCTTGGCCATCGGACAGCCCATGTT
>JAPOLP010000185.1 GCA_029977045.1 Planctomycetota bacterium | reverse complement strand
TAGATTACGACGTGCTGACAAACTGAAAAAGAAGCCGGTCAGAGCTGATTGCTCCGACCGGCTTTTCTCGTTCCAGAGACGCTGATGAATAGCTGTCGAGACTCAGAGTGCCCCGCTACCCGTCAGTACAACTCTCACCGTCCGCAGTAGAATCTTCAGGTCGTTGACCAGGCAGCAGTTCTGCAGATACAGCAGATCGAGCGCCACCTTGCGGCGGAAGCCCTCAATGTCGTTATCGTAACCGTTGATGACCTGTGCCGGACCAGTGAGTCCCGGCTTGAGTCCCAGTCGATTGAGATAATCCGGAATCTCTTCCGAAAGCTGTTCGATGAACTCGGGACGTTCCGGTCGAGGGCCGACGAGCGACATCTCGCCACGCAGGACGTTCCAGAGCTGCGGCAGTTCGTCGAGACGCGTCTTGCGCAGAAAACGCCCGATCGGAGTCACTCGCGGATCAGACTGAGTCGCGAACTGGGCTCCATTCTTCTCCGCGTCGACTCGCATCGTGCGGAACTTGTAGAGCGTGAACGGTCGACCGTAATTCTCGCTGGCACGTCGGTCGCGGCCTGAACGGCGTTCGAGACATTCCGGCACGTCGTAATGCGTGCTCCGGCGGTCGTCACTACTGACCGGTTCATCGCGAAGATTCAGCCCGACTCGGGTCTGACGGAAGATAACCGGTCCGCGCGAAGTCAGCCGAACAGCCACTCCAACCAGCAGCAGAACCGGAGCAAGAAGGACGAGCATCGTCGTCGCGACAACGATATCAAGCAGGCGTTTGGCGGCCCGTGTCGCAGGACTCAGACAACGCAAGTCACGGCGCGGCTCGTCGAGGTGCAGTCGAGTGACCCATTCCGCCGGCGGCATGAACTCCGCGACGGCATACAGGTCGACAAGGTCCGAGAGGCCGACGGCCTCGACAGGTTGCTCGATAGTCCGCGACTCGCTGAAGGATGCCGCGTCGCTGCAGAGTGCTGTGCTCATGGTGCCCGGTCAGACAATCAATGGTGGTTAGCTTCCAGCATGATGCGGCAGGCGACCGATTCCGCCCGTCGGGCAAAGTCGTCGATCTGCAACCGCTGCGCAGCGGACGAACAAGGCGCACCGCAGCGCTTATGCGGAAACTTACCTCTGATTTAGAAGCCTCGACGGAAACACGAACGGACCAGCGCGATTCTCCAGCGGATCCGGGCGGGACATGCAGGCTGAGCGGCCACCGTCAGGAACGGAGCTGACACCGGTTTGTCACGACGCAACGTCCTTCCGCTCCAGCAGATACAGCAGGCTTTCAGCTCTAAGATTGGCCAGCCAGGCGCGTTCGTACGCGAAACGACCGATGATCGGCAGTTCGCGAACAATCTCGATGTTCAGCCGCTCGGCCAGGTCCCGGAAATCCGTCATCGACATGAAGTGCAGGTTCGGAGTGTTGTACCACTCGTACGGCAGTTCCGAAGTCACCGGAGCCCGCCCGTGCCACATCACCTGGTGCCGCACCCGCCAGTGGCCAAAGTTCGGCACGACGACCAGCGCCCGTTTCGCGACGCGGACAACTTCCGTCAGGATCTTCGTCGGGTGCCGCAACTGCTGCAGCGTCTGACTGAGCACCGCGTAATCAAACGCGTCGTTGGGGATCTCGTCCAGCCGGCGATCAAGATCCGCTCGCAGCACGGGAACTCCGCGACCGACGCAGGCCAGCAGTTGGTCGAGGTCCAGCTCAACGCCCTGCACGCTGCAACCGTGCTCGTCCCGCAGACGCTGCAACAAACGACCGTCGCCGCAGCCCAGGTCGATCACTCGGCTGCCGCGTTCAATATGCTTCATCAGCAGTTCGTCGGTGACCGCCGCCTGCGGATCGGGCAGAGAAAAACGCTTCGTGGCCATTCAGTAGGAATTCCTGATTCGGAAACTCGACGATTACAGACTCACTGGCAGCTTGCCAGAACGGCAACGTCAATCCGCGGCGCGAGTCTGTTCGAGAAACGGTGTGATCATCTTCTGCAACGGGTCAATTTCGAGCAGAAACGCGTCGTGCCCTTTTGAGCTTTCGAGTTCGACATACGTGACATTGCGTTGCCGGTTGAGCAGCGCGGAGACCAGTTCCTGGGACTGCGACGACGGAAACAGCCAGTCGCTTGTGTAGGAAGACAGCAGAAACCGGGCATCAGTCCGACCGAGCGCTTCTTCCAGCGAACCGTAAGACTCGGCAAGATCGAAATAGTCCATCGCGTGCGTCAGGCAGAGGTAGCTGTTCGCATCGAATCGCTCGACGAACCGCTTGCCCTGATAGTGCAGATAACTGCCGACCTGGAACTCGGTTTCCTTTTCCAGGTCATACTGAAACCGGTCGCCCTGCTGCAGCTTGCGACCAAACTTATCCTCAAACGAAACCTCGGACAGGTACGTGATGTGAGCGACCATGCGGGCGAGAGCCAGGCCATAACGTGGTCCCTCCGGCTCGCCGTAGTATTCGCCGTTCTTGAACTTCGGGTCAGACAAAATGGCCCGTCGCCCGACGACGTTGAATGCAATTCCTTGAGCCGACAGTTTCGCCGCCGATGCCAGGCACACGGCTGCTCGCATCTGTTCCGGATAGCGGGCGACCCAATCGAGCACCTGCATTCCGCCGAGGCTCCCCCCGACGACGGCCAGCAGCCTCTCGACGCCGAGATACCGGACCAGTTCGGCATGAACCGCGACCATGTCACCAACCGTGATGAACGGAAACGCCATCGCATATGGCTTCCCGGTTGCCGGGTCGATGCTCATCGGCCCCGTCGTGCCCTTGCAGCCGGCGAGCACGTTGGCGCAGATCACGAAGTAGCGATTCGTGTCGAGCCCTTTGCCCGGCCCGACGAAGTCTTCCCACCAACCAGGCTTGCGGTCCTTTGAATCGTGCCAGCCGGCAACGTGAGCATCGCCCGTCAGCGCGTGGCAGATGAAGATCGCATTGTCCTTCTCGGGAGACAGCTCACCGTAAGTCTCGTACGCGACTGTCACCGGCCCGAGTTTTGCGCCGCTCTCAAGAACCAGCTCGTTCGGGGGTTCAAACAGGGTGGCAAACTGAGTTTCAACGAAGCCGACCGACTGATCGGGATCAAACGGAGTTTCTTCATCCGTCATGTGCGTACTCTGCAGGCGACGATCCGCGTCACTGGATTCAGGTCCCGTCGCGTTTCCTCTGCCGGAACCGCGATCCGAAGCGTCGCAGAATAGCAAAGCGTCTCAGACGAATCAGCCTGCCGCGCGGACAACCTCGGGAGTTCCCGGCGTCTCCGGCAGTCCTGCGTGCCCCTGCCAGTCGTGCATACTCTGATAAACCCCGAGGAATGTCAGCAGCCGCCGGAACAGGAATCGCGGCCAGGTCGCTTTCGCCAACGGAATCAGCGACACGAGCGACGGTGCCAGAAGCTGGTCTTTCTTCTTCCGAACGCTGCGCACAATCCGCTCTGCGAGCCACTCCGGCGTCAACAGAGGCGCCAGCAGCGGCGGTTTTACGCCGTGAAACATCCCCGTCGTGATGTAGCTCGGGCAGATCGCCGTCACCGTCAGTTGCCGCTCCCCACGCAGTTTCATTTCCTCGCGCAACGAATCGGTAAACCCGAGCACGGCCCACTTGCTGGCGGCGTAACTGGCCGCGTTCGGCAGCGGAATCAATGCCGAGGCACTCGCGATGTTCACCAGAGCCGACTCGTCTTGCGAAAGCAGATCGTCGAGGAAAGTATGTGTCACAATGATCGGACCGTTCGAATTGACGTCGATCGTCGTCAGGTGTTTTTCCAGTGGAATGTCCTGAAACTCGCCGCCGCAAACGATGCCGGCATTGTTAATCAGCACGGCGATGCGACCACGCTCGCGCAGAATCCGCTCGCGAGCGAGTCGGACATCGGCAGCGTCCGTCACATCGAAAACGTAACCCGACGCCTGCAGCCCGTCTTTCGCCAGCTCCTGCACTGCCGCAGAAACCCGTTCGGGGTCGCGATCGGAAATCAACACCGTCGCCCCGGCCTCGGCAAACTTGCGAGCCGTCTCCAGTCCGAGCCCGTGGCCGCCTCCGGTGATCAGGACGAGTCTGTTTCTGAGCGTCTTCATGGCTGCATCTCCGCGTTGTCGTACTTGCCGGACTCTCCTGTCCGGACAGTACCGATCAGATTCAACAGAGCGCCGTTTCTGTCTGGTTACGAATGGAACGAGTCACGGGTTTGACTTTGCCGGGCCAGCAAACGCACCGAATGTTGCTCGGATTGCCAGCCGGTTGAGGTTGTACAACGAAGGCCGTCTCATCAGCGATAGCAGACTCCACGCCACCGATTCCGGTCGACCATGCGTCGGATCCCAGACCGGCTTCGGCAAAACGACCAGCGGCGTTTCGAGGACAGTCTTCTCAACGCCGCTGAGCATCAGCGAGTTGTGGACCCACCCAGCGCCACTCTGAATATCGTGAGCAGTGACACTCGGATGTCCGCCCCAGGGAGGACTCATCAGCGCGAACGCAAGGCCGGCCCACTGATTCAGGCTGACGACGCCGTATCGCAGCCGGTCGACGCACTCATCGAGAATCCGGCTGACAACGCGGTTTCCGCGAGCGTCCCGAGGGACAGTCAGCGTGCAGGCCAGCGTGCCCCACAGTCGTTCGTTGCAGAAGTCGGTCGCCTCTGTCAGGAAGTCTTCCGGTGACGACGCGTCAATCGGCACTTCCGCCGCGACGCTGGCAAACACTTCGGAGTGGAACAGCGGAATGCCCGACTGCGGAGCGACGTTTCGCAGCAGCGTCCACGGCAGCGTGCGATCTGTTCCGTGTGTCCCCGCTACGAAAACGGTCGAGCCATCCGCCGCCGTGCTGCTCGCCGAACCGGCAGTCCCCGCGTGCGAATTCTTCAGAACCGCCCGCGATGCCTCAGCAGTCCGCCCGGAAAACTGTTCGTACCGCTCCATCGCGCCGGGGTAGTAAGCGACCCGCTGCGGGATCCGCGACAGCAGGCCCTCAACGAGTTGCAGAAATTCTTCGCGTTGCGGCCACTGTTTGCAGGTCACGATCACTCGAGTCGCAACACAGTTGAAGCCAGCGTTGTTGATCAGCGAAGCGACGACACTTGCTGCCTGCGACTTAAGCTGCGTCCGCGAGTAGCGTCCCGGCACGATCACCCACGGTGTGACACTGCCCAGCTCGCTGCCGATCGGCTTCCTGAGGATCGGGTCGTCTTCCCGAATGCGGCGTTCCCGATCGGGTCCCGGCGGCCCCCAGACAATCGCGTCGAATGTCTGATTCGACCCGGTGATGTGAACGTCAGTTGTCCGCCCGTCGTGGATCGCCGAAGCCGCGACCTCCGCTCCGCCATACGCGATACGCAGCAGATCGTTTTCAACAAGTGGCCGGAAAGCACGCTCGAAAACCGGACCGAGGTACTCGTTGACCGGGTTCATCTTCAGCAGCACGGCCCGCGATTCGTCGCACAACTTCGTGAGTGCGTCGGCTGCCGGAATCCCGGACACGTTGCCGGCTCCGAGAACAACTGAAACTCCGCGATCCGACGGATGATCGAACGCCGTGGCCAGATGGTCGCTCAGATTCTCGGGCGTCACTTCTGGCTGCATCCAGGTCGTTGCTCGGAACCCGACAAACACAATCGGATCAAACAGCCCGCGACACGGCGTGACGCGGATGCCAATCCGACCGTCCGGCTTTCTCTGCAGACGTCGCGGCAGCCTGGGCTTTCCGAATCGCTCGATCTCACACAGCGTCTTCCGGCAAAGCTGAATCTGTCTGATGACAGCGACCGGACCTGCGAGCACTTCTTCCGCCCGAGCGGGACTATCGGGCGGAATCCCTTTCGCCTCGCACGCGGCTTCCGCCCATTCCGGAGCGGCAGCTGCAACCCCAGTCAGGCACTGATCGAGCAACTCAATCCGCTGCCGGATACTCATTGCCGCGAGACGTCGCTGCCCGGCAACCAGCCGCGTCAGACATTCGTCGAGCGTTCGCTGGTCTGTCTCTGGGTGCGCCGGTCGACTCTCCGCCGGCGTCTCTCCAGAAAACGCGGAGACACCGTGATCCTGCGGCAGCCGTGTCGAGCGTTCCACGGAACTCGATGCAGGACGGATCATGACTCGCCTCGAAATTCGATTCTTTCGGCCCGCCTCACGCGGAACCGGACTCCTCTGGTTCACCAGCCGCCGACCTGACGACTGACGTTTCATCCTCTGACCGCACCGATGCAGCGACCTCGTCATCAAAGCCGTTGCCTGAGTTCTGACCGCCCGAGGCCCCGTTTCCCGTCTCGCCAACTCCGGCTGCTCGCAGCTTGCGCCGCAATACCTTGCCGAGGAAGTTTCGCGGAAGATCACCTTCGATCACTTCGATCAGCTTCGGTCGTTTGTGCTTCGACAGGTGCTCACTGAAGTACGACCGGAAAGCACTCACGTCGAAGTCGACCTTCGACTTCACGCTGACGACAGCTTTGACCAGTTCGCCCGCGTGATCGTCAGGTTCTGCGACAACAACGACGTCGCGCAGGTTCTCGTCGGGATAAGCCCGCAGCACTGGTTCGACATCCGCGGGGTAGACGTTGAAGCCCGAGGTGATGATCAGGTCCTTCTTGCGATCGACGATGCGGAAGAAACCGTCCTCGTCGCGCTTCCCCATATCGCCGGTAAACAGCCACCCGTCGCGAATCACCTGCGACGTCGCTTCGGTATTTTTCCAGTAGCCGAGCATGACCTGCGGCCCGCGAACCACCAGCTCGCCGACTTCGCCCGGCGGCAGTTCACGTTCGCCGGTTTCCGCGTCGACGATCCGAACCTCAGTATCCGGCAGCGGCAGCCCGATCGTGCCCGCCTGATTTGTTCCGTCAAGCGGTCCTGTGCAGATCACCGGGCTCGCTTCCGACATGCCGTAACCCTCGACGCATTCCGCGCCTGAGAAGCGAGTGAACTCGTCCATGATTTCCGGAGTCAACGGCGCCCCTCCGGAGATCACGTACCGCATCGCCTTGAACTGAATTGGGTTGTCCGCCAACAGATCGTTCAGAGCGGACAGCATGGCCGGTACCGCGGGGAAGATCGACGGCTGATGTTCCTCGATCAGCTGCAGAACCACCCGCGGAATGAATCGGTGGTGAATGATCAGCGTGGCTGCCATTGCGACGCCGGCCATGCCGCACGTCGTCAGCCCGTAAATATGGAAGAACGGCAACACGGTCAGCATCTTCTCGCGAGCTTCGTAACCGCCAGCCCAGTGGAACACCTGCCAGGCGTTCGCGACCAGGTTGCGATGGCTCAACGTGACAGCCTTCGGAGCCCCCGTCGTTCCGCCGGTCGGCAGGATGTACGCAGGCTCGTCGAGAGACCGCGGGCGCCGCGGCTGAAACTCAGCGTCGCTCGCGGCGACCTGGTCGGCCAGCGAGTGATGGCTCGGATGATCCGGCGCCGGCCAGAATCCATAACGCTGCAGCCGAGCGAACGCATAGCCGAGCCGCTTCCAGGCCGGCAATCGATCGCTCAGCGACGCAAAGAAAACATGCTCGGGCTGATACTCACCTTGAACCACGAGAGGTGCCAGCAGATCGAGCGTGATCATGCAGCGGCACTCGGTCAGCTTCATGAACGCGTTGACTTCCTCGCCGACCATCAGCGGGCTCATCGCGACGGCGATCCCGCCTGCCATCCAGATCCCGTTCAGCACCGAGAGATACTCGGGCAGGTTCGGCAGCAGAATGCCAACGCGGTCGCCCGGCTTCAGTCCGTAGCGGATCAGCATCGACGCCGTACGACGCGCTTCGACCGCGAGGTCGCGGTAGGTCAGCTTCTGGCGGTAGTAGTGGCAGGCGATCCGGTCACCATGTCGCGACGCCGTCCGGTCAAGCACTCCCCACGCTGGCAGCTCAGGGTAGTCGAGCGTGTGCGGCACGACCGAGGGATAGTGACTCAGCCACGGGCGGGCGGCGGTCAGTTCCTGGTTGTGGCGGGTGACCTGATTCATCGAGATGCCTCGTTCCGACAGTCTTCACATCGGAGGCTGCGGACCACTGCAGAGAAATGAGCTGGCGTGAGTTGCCAGAAGGAAGTGATGTCTCCGGTATTGCCGGAAGCTGATTCGTGTGCTGGCCGCTGAACGCGACCGTTGAGAAGGGATTCACCCGAATCAGAAGCCGAAGAAAAACCTACGTCGTATCAGCGTGTCCTTTCCGTTTTCTTTGTCTGTCAAGTCGTTCGTTTCCGGCGTTGAAAGATCACCTTCCTGATACGTCTGGAAACGCCGATTTGTCGCGAGAATCCTGTTTTGAAGTTCCGCCGTCCCGCGTCGCATTGTTGAAATGCCGCGAGCACGACTACGCGTCTCTCTTTAAGACGCAGCCCGATGCTCGTTCGCAACACCACTTGAGTTCGGGCTCCCGTCGTTTGATTCAGCACCGAAACTCCCGCGTCCGGCAAAGCGGCGAAGCGCGTCACTCGGTGCAAGATGGGGATGTGTTTGCGCCATGCGTTCAAGCGACTTGACGACGTTGTCGAGTCCGACGCTTTCCGCGTACCTCATCGGCCCGCCACGGAACGGCGCGAATCCGGTTCCAAACACCATCGCGAGATCGACGTCCTCAGACCGCCGGGCGATGCCCTCATCCAGGCAACGAGCCCCTTCGTTCACGATCGGATAAACCAGCCGCTCGATGATTTCCTGTTCGCCGATCGCCGATCGGGAACCGCCGGCATCACGCTGCAGTCGCGAGACAATGCCCGCAACGTTGTCGTTCAGCGACTTGCCGTCCTTCGTCAGCAGCTTCGGCTCGCGTTCTGAGCTGCGAATCTCTTTCAACGCGTCCCACAGCGGAGCCGGCTTCATTCGCTCGCCGTACGCAGCATGAAGATTCCCGGCAACGTG
>JAPOLP010000267.1 GCA_029977045.1 Planctomycetota bacterium | reverse complement strand
ATGAGCCAGTTGCCTGAAAGGGACCGCGTTATCCTGGAAAGCAGGCTGCAGGGTGAAGACATGGCGAGCATCGCTGCCTCTACGGGCTGTACGGAACGAACGGTTCGCAGGTCGCTTCAACGGGTGCGGGAGAGCTATCTGACGCTTCATGGCGAATCATCCCAGGAGCTTGATGTGAACTCCGGAGTCGGACGACTCAGCGACAACGGTGTCCCCACTGCTCCGCTCCCCAAAGATGCTGCTCCTCAAGCCGCACAATCGACCGTCGCTGCAGAATTACCGTCGCAGTTTCCGGCGACATTCGACTTCGCAGACGTCGTTCTGCAACGCCTCGTAGGACAGGGTGCATTTGGTCGTGTCTATCAGGCCTGCCTGAAAACAGATCAAAGCTCAGTGGCAGTCAAGTTTCTGAGAAAGCGGTTCTGGGACGACTCGAAGGCCTCGGAGCAGCTTCTGAGGGAAGTGGCGATCGTCTCCCGCCTGGCTCATCAAGGCATCGTGAAACACTATGGCTGGGGCCGCAGACTCCAAAACGCGGTGTTCGCCGTCATGGAGTGGATTGACGGCGATGACCTTACGGTCTGGCAGCAACAGTCACATCCGACGATCGAGGACGTGATTCGATGTGGTCTCAACGTCTGCAATGCAGTCGAAACCGTTCATCAGTCGGGCATCGTTCACGGCGACCTGACTCCGCGAAACGTGATCCGTCGTTGTGACGATTCCTTCGTAGTCACCGATTTCGGCTTCGGACGCTCTGCCGGTGAGCAAGGCATCGAAGTCAGCGCCGGAACGCCGGGCTTCCTGGCACCTGAGCAACTCTGTGACGCGTTCGGGTCGGTTTCTCCGAGAACTGACATTTACGGGATCGGCGGTCTGCTGTTCTTTCTGCTGAGTGGCAGACCGCCGGTTGCACGTCCATCAATCGCGGACTCAATGGCGGCAACACTCAGCCTCACCCGCGTCGAATCTGTGAGCACCATCAACAAGGCGGTTCCACCGCTACTCGACGAGCTCGTCTCGGCGTGTCTTGCGAAAGAGCCATCGGACCGTCCCCGATCAGTGCTGGAAGTCCGATCCTGCCTGGAGCACACTCTGCAGTTGGCCGTAGAACGGGATTCATCCCGTTCCTCTTCTGAGCCTCGTTAAACGGAATAAATTCCGTTCTACTGCTTCGCGGCTGCTGTCGTTTGTGGCGACCGATCTGACTGGGAGTCGCTATACGGTTCCACGTTCAAGAGGCTATTGACCATGGTGCGTTCACTTGCCGTCTGGCATTCGATTCTGCTGCTCGCCACTTCTCTGCTGCCGCTGACTGCCCACGCCGGGAAGCCGAATGTGGTGATGCTGCTGGCCGACGATCTCGGGTATCAGGACGTTGGGTGTTACAACGGACCGGTGAAGACGCCAACGATTGATTCGCTGGCGGCGGGCGGGGTGCGGTTTACGGATTTCTATTCAGGATGCGCGGTCTGTTCGCCATCGCGGACGACGCTGATGACAGGACGGCACCATATTCGGGCCGGCGTTTACAGCTGGATTCACGACCCCAGTCAGAAGTCGCATCTGCTGCTGCGCGAGGTAACGCTGGCCGAAGTACTGAAGGACGCGGGGTACTCGACGGCGCACATTGGCAAGTGGCATCTCGGGCTGCCGACCGGGCAGCGGGACAAGCCGACTCCGGACAAGCACGGCTTTGACTACTGGTTCGCCACGTGGAACAACGCCGAGCCGAGCCATCACAACCCCGGTAACTTCATTCGGAACGGAAAGCCCGTCGGAAAACTCGAAGGCTATTCGTGCCAGCTCGTCGTCGACGAAGCGATCTCGTGGCTCGACGGTCACCGCGCGAAGGATAAGCCGTTCTTCCTCAACGTCTGGTTTCACGAGCCGCACGCACCCATCGCCGCTCCGACTAACATCGTTGCTGAGTACGGCAAGCCGAAGGACAACGCCGCGGTCTACTCGGGCACGATCGACAACACGGACCGCGCAATCGCGAGGCTGCTGAAGAAGCTGCGCGAAATCGCGCCGGCGGAAGACACGCTGATCATTTACGCGTCCGACAACGGCAGTTACCGCGACGATCGCACTGGCGGTCTGCGAGGCCGCAAGGGCATGAACTGGGAAGGCGGCATCCGCGTGCCCGGCATCTTCCACTGGCCCGGCACGATTTCGTCGGGCATCGAAGCGTCCGAACCGGCGGGCCTGATCGACATCCTGCCAACCGTCTGCGGGCTGCTCGGGCTGGAAAAACCCGCCGGAGTTCATCTCGACGGCTCGGACCTTTCGCCGATCCTGACGGGCAAAGCTGCCGGCTTCCGTCGCCATCAGCCGCTGTTCTGGCATCTGCAGAAGTCGCGACCGATCGTCGCGATGCGCGACGGAGACTACTCGCTGGTCGCTGATCCCGATTACGACCTCTCGACAAACAACATGTTTCAGGAAGCCTGGATCCCGACGATCAAAAGCGGTGGCTACCGGAACTTCCAGCTCTTCAACCTGAAGGCCGATCCGCAGCAGACAACGAACATCGCCGACAAGGAACCAGAAACCCTGGCCCGGCTGAAGAAGTCGCTCCTGGAAATCAACGCCAGCATCATGCGCGACGGCCACGACTGGCATCTGCAGAAGTAGGCGATGTTGCAAAGCTCCGTATCGATCGTAGCTACCGTCGCCAGACGGTGGGATTCCATGCTCTGGCGTGCGTAGCTACTGAGTTCTCAAGCCATCCTCCACAGCAACGTGCCCGGTTCACGTTGCAGGTTCGGTCGCGACTCTCTGCAGCAGGATCGCTGAAGGGACGAAGCACAGGGTCACTATGGCGATGCTCATGCTGAGTGACGAGAAACTCTGCGTTGTGGTGAGCAGGCCGACGCACTGGACTCCGATGGCTCGGCCGGCGATGCGGGAGACGCTGACGGCGGAGATCATCACTTCGCGTTGAGGCCGGGCGACAACTTCTGTCGCCGCGTTGAACAGCAGTGGCGGCAGTGCGGCCGAGATGAAGGCTCCGATGACCGCGAGGGCGCAGAACAGCAGACACGCCGGGCTGGTGATCGAGAGTTCCACCCATGGAATCTGAAACAGCCCGAAATAGAGAACGCCGGCGACGACGGAAAGCAGGATGGCCAGGCGTGTCCGGCCTCGCTCCCACTTTCGTTCCGCCGCGTCGGCAAACCGGCCACAGATGACTCCGCCAGGCAACTGGGCAACGAACAGCGCGACGGTCAGCAGGGTCGCGTCCATGACCGACAGGTGATGGTCGTCGCGGAGCATCGCGATGAACCAGAACGCCAGCGTGCCATCGGCCATCGCACTGAAGACTGTCGAGATGACGACGTTACGGGCTTCCCGCTGACGCAGTACGGCAAACTCGGCGGCAATGCGTGCTGACAGGGCTGCGAGTCCGCTGCGTTTACCACTCTCGGCGGGCTCGCTGGCTCCGGGTGCCTCACCAGCTTCTTCGCGGGACTCAGCGTCTGAGTCTTTCGGCAGACACAGTGCCAGCAGGATCACGGCGAGGAATCCGGAGCCGGCAAACAGCAGGAACGGAGCCTGCCAGCCAAAACGGCCAACGAGTCCTCCGCCGGCGAGAAACGCCAGCCCCATGCTTAGAGCCTGCCCGGTCCCCAGCCAGCCCAGCGATGTCGCCCGGTCGTCACGCGGCACGATGGCCATCGCGACCGAATAGGTCAGCGGAATGATCGCCGCGTTGCCGACGGCGGCCAGACAGAGGCCACCTGCAAACAGAGTCGGCGTCGACGTCAGCGTCACCAGAGCACAGCAGCCACCCCACAGCAGTGAGGCCGCGATCAATCCGCGGCGTGGCGAGACTCGACTTGCGAAGACTCCCCAGCACGCAGTCGCGATCGCGAACGTGATCAGAAACAGCGTCTGAAATACGCCGACGGTTGCCAGCGAGACGTTCAGGCCAGCCTGCAGCTCCCGCGTGATGGGAGCCATCAGTCCCTGCAGGCCCTGCGAGCCAGCGTTGACCAGCACCAGCAGGACCATCACCCGCCGCGTTTCGGGCGTCCAGTCGGTGTCCTTCGCGGCTTCTTCATCAGCCTGTGGGGCAGCGCCCATCAGGCGACCTTTCTCGTGGCAAGCTCTGCCTCAACACTGCGGGGCTCAAGCTGCAGCCGGACTCTCCAGCGAGACGATCCCTGCGTTCGACCGGCTCGAGCAAAGTGCGCGGCCATGATCACTCCGCCTGCAACCTCAAACGGAAGAAGCGCCAGCAGGCTGCCAGTGAGAACTGAAGCCACGAGACCAAGCCACAGCCCGACGAACAGCGAATTGCTCAAGAGGCTGTCGAGTGACAGCAGCGAACTGTCGAGACGCAGCCGTCCCAGGCGGGGAAGCCAGCGAGGTACCGCAAGGCAGTAGTCCTCGAACGGCTGGCCCCAGTCCGCCTTCAGCAGACTCTCCTCGAAGCGCACCACCCGGTCGTACCGCACCCAGTGAAAAACGACAAACACCGCCGCGATCTTCCAGTCGAAGAACAGTCCATACGCGCCGAACAGCAGAATCGTTCCGAGGTACAGCGGATTGCGGACCGCTCCGAAGATGCCTTTGGTCACGAGTCCGTGCGTGTCCGGCGACGTCGACGCCATCACGTGAGTACTCAACGTCGAGGCTCCCTGCAGCCGCAACAGACAACCCACAAGTCCGATCGCGACAGCGACCAGGCCAGTCGATGCTTCAAACTCTGGCGCGTACCAGTCGCCGCCCAGCCCGCAGGCCCAGCTCCCCAGAAAGGCAAGAGCCGGCTGCGAGAGCACAAGGATCAGAAACTTGTAGCGGTATTCCCAGGAACTGGCTGAACTCATTTAGCACCACCGTGTGCAACTTCCAGTACCGCGAACGGCACTGAGGGACAGACTCGTCATCAGGATGTCATTCGCAACGTGCTCCGCAGGCTGGATCACCAGTCATGGAGCACCCGTCAAGATCGATCGCGCACTTTTCTGACTCCGGCGCGAGGCCCGACCGGTTTCTGCATTATCTGAAGTTGCCCGGTTGTGATCGGAGCCGGCACTCGGTTGCCGGGAGCCAACGTAAGCCGGGATCCCTCGAACTCCGCATTACAGCCCCGATAAGCCACAAGGTTTTCGTAACCGGCACTCATTGCCCAGTCTCACCAGGTGGCCCTTTTGCTGCAGGCGAATCTCCTCACGCCGTGATCGAGAGTCGCCGCATCAAGCGGTGGAATAAGTGTTTTTGCATTTTAGATGAAGACGATCTGCAGACCACGGACCGCTGCATCGTCGGATCGTTACGCGACGGTCGTGTTTTTCTTCCGCAGAAGCTCGGATTTGCCTCATCGATTCAGGCACGGAACCCTCAGTCCATGTCGATCAACACGCTCCGTAATCGTCCGGCTGCCTTCGCCGCCTCACTGCTGTCGTTGTGCGTGCTGAGCGGCTGCCGCTCGGTGCCAACGTCGCCGTACATCGAGATGCTCGGCCAGCATCAGGCCTGCTGCCTGAACAACGTGCATGTAATTTTCGTCGAATCCCCGGTCGACGTGCTCGACATTGCTGGCGTGAAGACAGTGGCCGTGAGCATGAATCGGGCAGGTTGTGGCAATGTTGAGATCCTCAACTTTTATCATGGCGGAACTGCTGAGCACCTCGCCGAGCGGATTCGGCAGGTTCAATCGGAATCTCCCGCGTCGCGCATCCTGGTCGCGGGCTTCAGCAGCGGAACGCTGATTATCGAGGAAGCCCTGCGGCAGCTTGAGCAGGAAGGCCGCCGAGTCGACACGACAATCTACATCGATTCAGAAATCCTGACGGACTTTGGTGCCCGCCCGCGCCCGGCCAACTCAGACCGCTACGTGCTGGTTTATCGCGAGAACGCCCGCGTTCCACAGGATATTCCGGGAGCCGAACTCTATCTCGTTGACGAGTTCTTCCATCTCAGCGTGCCAACCAACCAGACGTGCCTGGACGCGATCAGTCTCGAGATCGGCCATCTCGCCAGCGGCCCATGCCCCTGCGCGTGCCACAACCAGACTGACCAGCTGCCTGAACTTCCGGCTCCGAAAGCCGCTCTGGAATAACGAACCTGGCACAGAATCGGCATGGACGCCGACGGACTGCATCGTCGAGGCTTGCGTGCCTTTCAACGGAATGACTGGACGACTGCCATGGATGTGCTGAGGTCCCTGACCGGTTTCGTACGCTACACGCTGATGTATGCGTACCACCTGCTGGCGTTTCCTCTGATTGCCGCCGTCGGTCTCGCCTGGCTCGTCACGTCGACGCTTTCAACCGAGACGCTGCACAGTCCGTTCTTCTGGATCGTCGGTGCTCCGGTGCTCTATCTCGGCTGGCTCGTGCTGACGTTCGCCGTCAGCGCACTCAACATGCAGATCGCGTCGCGACTCGGCTGGAGCAAGCCGGCCCGGTCGGTCAGCGAGGACAGCAATCCCTCGACGCAGCAGATCGTCTGCGCGGCGATCATGATGCGAGCGATCCTGTTCTGGTCGCTGCCCGTCACCCGCTACCTGCTGCGGATCCCTGGCCTGTGCGAACTGGTGCTCTACTCGTACTCGCCGAAGGTCTCGATCGGACGCGGCAGCCAGATCTGGGGCTACATCTACGATCCCGATCTGACGACGGTCGGCGAAGGCGCGATCCTCGGCGGCGGAGCGGTCGTCTGCTCGCATTCGGCGACCACCGACAACGAAGGCCGCATGGTCTACACAACGGCTCCGGTAGCGATCGGCCCGCGCGCGATCATCGGCGGCGAGTCGCGCATCGGCCTGGGCGTTCACATTGGTGCCGACGCGATCGTCGAACCCGGCAGCGTCGCGCCCGCGTTCTCGAGAATTCCCGCTGGCGAAGTCTGGGCCGGCAACCCGGTCCGATTTCAGCGGCACAGGTTCGAGACGACGTCTGCCTCAAAACCTGAACCGGTCAGCTCGCCGGAGACGCAGGCATCTGTAGCTTCAGAGCGATCAGCAAACTCTGATTTACTCGCCGCTCAAGCCCCAACCGCGAGTGTCGGCTCACTGATCAGTGCCGACGATCTCGCCGCCCTGAGAGAGATCATCGCCGACAATCTCCGGATTCCGCTCGCGTCGCTGTCGGAGTCGCCGTCGTCCACCGAGTACAGCGAATGGGACTCGCTGGCTCAGATGGGCATCGCCGCGAGCATCGCGACGCAGTTCGAGTGCGTCCTGCCTGCCGAAGAAGTCTTCCGGCTCACGAGCCTCGACAAACTGTGCTCGGT
>JAPOLP010000115.1 GCA_029977045.1 Planctomycetota bacterium | reverse complement strand
TTCGGGAGCCGGCGAGAGTACCTTCGAGCCGTTCATGACGTTGCCCCGAACGCAGCCTCACGCAGAGCGGTTTTCGTTAGTAATGACAGCGGCGGCCAGGTGTACTGCTACCGGCACGCGGAGCTGGTCACTGACCTGCGGCACGAACTGACTCATGCCATCCTGCATTCGATGCTGCCCTTTCTTCCGTTGTGGCTGGATGAGGGGCTGGCCGAATACTTCGAGACACCGCGAGACGAACGAGCTTCCGGGCACCCGAGCCAGAAGCGAGTTGCACTGGCGGCGAAGTTTCGAGTTACGTGGCACCCCGATTTGAAGAAGTTGGAAGCGAAGAACGACCTTTCGGAAGTGTCGCTCGCCAGTTATCGGGAGGCTTGGGCGTGGGTGCATTTTCTGCTGCACGGTCCACCGGAAGCGACTCACCTGCTGCAACGATATCTGTTGACGATTCAGGCCGAGCAACCACCGGGGCCGTTCAGCGCACACCTGCGGCAGATCGTTCCGAATCCGGAACGCTCGCTGACCGCACATCTGAAGTCCTGGAAGTAGCAGGAGCCCATTCGGTGCGTGTGATTCCGGTTCTCGATCTGCTGGACTCGGTTGTCGTGCGAGGGGTCGCAGGTCGTCGTGACGAATACCGTCCGGTCGAAAGTTCGATCGCTGTTTCCGCAGCCCCGATTGACGTCGCCAGGGCATTCCGCCACCACTTCGGGCTGAGCACGCTGTATGTTGCGGATCTGGACGCCATCCTGCGCGGCGAACTGAATCAGAACACGCTGCAGGATCTTGCCGGCGACGGGTTCGAGCTGCTGGTCGACGCAGGAGCGCGCAACGCAGCCGACGCTGACGTCGTCCTCGCCACCGGGGCTAGCCGGGTGATTATTGGCCTGGAGACCTGGCCGCTGCTTTCGTCACTCGAACTGCTGACTCGGCGGGTCGGCCCGGAGCAGCTCATTTTCAGCCTGGATCTCAAGAGTGGTGGGCTGGTCAGGACGTTCAATGATCTGCTCAATGACGATCCAGTGGATGTCGCCGCTGCCGTGCTTGAGGCTGGAGTCCGCGAGCTGATCGTTCTGGATGTCGCGGCTGTCGGAATGGGGGGCGGCATATCAACACTGCCGCTGTGCCGCAGCCTTCTCGACTTCGCACCGCGATCGCGCATCATCACTGGCGGCGGCATACGCACCGCCGACGATCTATCGACGCTGCGGGAGAACGGAATTCACGGAGCGCTGGTCGCGTCAGCTCTGCACGACGGCTCGATTTCGGCGGACGAGATTTGCTCCTAATAAGCTGCTCGTAGAGCAAACAACGCAAACTGCAACGCAGCGTCGAAGTAGACTTACCGGGACTGCCGTCAGCGTGCCTCAGATTCTTGCCACGAAGGTTCCGCCTGCTTCAACAAAGCCGCCGGACTGACGCTTCCAGAGAACGCGCAGAATCAAGGTCAGTGGCGTTACACCGTTTCCGAACTCAACCCGGAGGTAATCTGATCCCGGATCCTCGGAAAGCAGAAGAGCAGCTCCGCCAGCCGACAGGTTCTGCGAGAATGCTACCTGAACCGGCCCGAGCGCGGAGAACGCGTCCGAACAGGGCGTGACCTGCAGTCGAATGCAGACTGGGAATCGTGGATGAGCACGCTGCTCGGAATGCCTCATCGCAGGTTCAACCAGCTGCTCAAGCAGTGAATTGATCTCATCGAGCGTCCCTGAATGCCGCTGGGACGCTTTCCGCTTAAGCGTTTCCTTGAAGACTGCCTGATCCATTCCACACCTCTGA
The DNA here is from genome assembly GCA_029977045.1 of Planctomycetota bacterium. Taxonomy (GTDB): domain Bacteria; phylum Planctomycetota; class Planctomycetia; order Planctomycetales; family Planctomycetaceae; genus JAPOLP01. Next base: position 8,969 of record JAPOLP010000115.1, on the reverse strand, counting down.
CCCATTAGTGCAAGTCGAATAGTTCCCGAACAGGGACTGTCCGCGGCCCCGAAACTCAATCGCGTATCGGCTGCAGCAGCACGACTCGCGAATACTAAACATTAGATTCTGGCCATCTGACGGAAATACCGCACGGTCTTCCCCCGAAATCCTGCAGTGCTTCAGCCTGCTACCTCCTGTTGCTGTGACCATGTCACTACGACGTCGTCTCCAATCAACCCATCAATCGCGGTCACCAATCGGTGGGCAACCACAACAGCAGAGCGAACCTGAAAGTCAGAACCGGGCGACGAACTCTCCACCGGCTTCGACAAAGTGGCCTTCCCGGCGTTTCCACAACAGACGCAGGACCATTGTGTCCCGACCGATGCGAATCAGCAGAAAGTCACTGACCGGTTCTGACGCATAGATGAGCGCCGCGCCGCCTTGCGACAGATTCTGTGCGAACACCACCTCTTCCGGCCCAACGGGAACATAGGCAGAATTGCATGGCGTCACCTTGAGTTTGACGCACACCGGCAACCGTGCACTTTCCCGCATGCCGGAGAAGTCCTGCATGGGCTCAGCCAGCTTTTCGAGCAAATCGCTCAGCTGCCCCAGAGACTCCTCGTGCGTTCGCTGGACGGTCGACTTACCGGTTTCCTGAAGGGTTCCCCCGCTCATCATCTGCTCCATAGCTGTCACAGGAAGACATGAATGCCCGCATGTTGTCGCAAGACTATGTCACGGATCGCGGCAGAAATCCGACAAGGTCCCTCCTTCACTGATGTTTGGCTGAAATTAGCCAAGAGGAGGGAGATCGACCCTTTGCTCAGTCCGGATGGGCCTGTGACCTGGCAGGTAAATACCTGTGCCCTGCGGGCCAAACAAAGTGAAACCCGCATTCCGGGTGAAGGGGCAGCATCCTCAGAATGGTTCGTGCTGTCGGCAGCAGGCTCGACCGCGAAGCGATTATTCCGGTCGCACGAGGATGTCAGGACGCGACAGGGTGACGCCCTTGACGTCGATGTCGACTCGCGGCCAGTTCTCCATCCGAGTGACGATCGAAAGCCCGTCATCTGAGATCAACACCGTGTCACTGACGAGAGCCGGGCCGATCGACGACTGCCAGTAAACCGGCATCCCGGCCTGCAGGCGGTACTCGCTGCGAGGCGTGATGGGAGCTTCGCACAGTTCGTACCCAGTCACGCAGCCCTGATCAGAAAAGTGCCACTCTTCGGTGTGCCCGAACTTGTCATAAATGCGTTCGACACGGCTCCAGGTCTCGTCGATTTCCCACTGCTTCTGCGAGAAGAAGATCCCCGTCGATTCGACAAGCAGGCAGTCAAGATGAGCGGACCGCAACTCCTTCGTCGGCGTTCCGAAGCTGACCGTTCTGGAGACACCAACGTGGAGCCCGTTCAGGCGAGCGACTGCCGTCAGCGTGCAGAACTGCTCGATGGGAGCCTCGCCAAATCCCCAGTGGCGGTAGCGTTCGCCTTGCCCGTCTGCCCAAACCTGAATCCGCACGGGGATCGCGCTGTGACGGAGCAGCCGATGAGCAATCTGGCCAGCAACCTCGGCTTCGGTTTCGCCTCGACGAAAACCTCGTGCAGTCGCTTCAACTGCGTGAGCGACAATCGTTCCAGCACGCACCAGAGTCTTCATTTCCTGATCGGAAAGCGGCAGACGCATCCCGGCCAGGTGTAGTGAGACATCCGGACAATTCTCGAAGGGCTGATCGCACGCGACGTTTCGCGAGCGGCAGATGTAGCCCATCAGGACGTCGCGGCTTTCCGTCCAGACTCGCTCCTTGAGCTGAAAGCCGAGCCCTGGAATCTGGCGATCGAAGAGTTGCGTTGAGTCGGTGTTTCGCGACAGAACAACGCGAGCGTCGGGGGTTATGAACAGCGAAGAAACGACGTCGTTCCAGCTGCCTCGTGTCGAGTCACCACCGGTGGTGAACCAGGCAAAATTTGACGGTCTCGATAGCAGAATTCCGTCGAGCCCCTGTTCTCGCATCAGATCACCGAGCATCTGATGCCGGGCGTCAATCACAGCCGAACGCTCTACATCGACAGCGTAGAACTCTCCCGAGGATGTGAATTCAGAGAGAAGGTCCGCTGTCGACATTCCGCGTCCCGCCGGGTGATCTCGCCAATTGAGCTGCGACGTCAGTTTGCACTGCGACTCCGCGTTACACTGCGACTCCGCGTCGCATCGTGGTGAAGGATACCAGTCTCGTTTGCCGGCGAATACGATTTCCGTAGTTTACCGGGGATTTGCGGCAGTTCCCCGGAGTCAGTGTCAGATTCTGTCGCAAATCGCACGTCCTGACGACCACGGAGATGCGGTGTGGCAAGGAACGAATCTGATCGCGAGGACCTGATTCGCGAGGCTGCCGGGCTGCCGGACCGTGCGGAATGGAGCGTTCCCAGCCAGAGTGAACCGGTCGTCACCGGCATCAAACGTAACGGCAGCCTGTGTCTGTACCTGGGAGCCGACCCGGTTTACCAGTTCGATCCGAAAGGCCGCTTGCGACGCGCTTTCGTCGACGGCTTTCTCTATCGAACGCAGGGCTGCACGCTCGCCCGCATTCATCGCGAGCGAACCGAAACCGAATCAACTCTCGTGCGGCATGATCTGGACGACGAGGAACTCGATGCCTTTCTGCAGAAGATGCGGGCGACCCTGCAGACGCTACGTGACGAGCTGGCTGGGGGAGAAGCTTCACTGCTCCGATCTGTCGAGAAAGACCCCGTCGCAGGCCTGCCTGATTTTTCTCGGCTGATTGACGAGGCACTCGAAGCAATGCCGACGCTCGCCCCGGCAATTCCCGGTCGCGATGACTGACCTCGCTGGCCGTTTCGCTGTCGCCTGTGCCGCGAGCTAACTAGACTCGCAGCCCTGCAACGGCTCTGCCGCCTGCCCACCTCAAGACGCCAACCGCTCGAAATTCTCAGGAGAAGTTGCCATGCCCACCTCCAGCCGACTGTTCTCCGTCTGCCTGCTGACTGCCGTCGCCATGGTCACCCTGCCGCGCATCGCAACTGCCGGCGACATCTTTCCGGATGAAGCACTGGAAGCCGTCATCACGGAAGTGCTGCGGAAGCAGGGCAAGGACGCGATCAAGGAAGAAGACCTGAAGAACGTGTTTCAGGTTGCCGCGAAAAAGAAGGGCATCAAGTCGCTGGCCGGCCTTGAAAAATGCACGAGCCTGGTGCTGGTCGACGTCGCGGGTAACGAAGTCGAAGACGTTGCACCGCTGGCTGGTCTGAAGAACCTGCAGTCGGTTGACCTCTCCGGAAACAAAGTCAAAGACATCGCGGCACTCAAGGATCTGGCGAAGATTCAGTACCTGCAGCTTGATGGCAACGAAGTCGCGGACCTGGCCCCGTTGCAGGGAATCAAAGCGTTGCAGGCGCTGTACCTGTCCGGCAACAAGGTCGCCTCGCTCGAACCAATCAAGGAACTGCCGAAGCTCTCGTCGCTGTACCTGGAAGGCAATCAGGTCGCAGATCTCAAACCGCTGGCAGGCCTGAAGTGGCTCGCGAACCTCAACCTCAAGGGCAACAAGGTTGAAGATGTCTCGGCATTGAGCGGCCTTACGGAGTTGCGATTCACCTTCTTGCAGGACAATCAGATCAAGGATTTCGGCCCGCTGATTGAGATGGCTCGTAAGGACGCGGAAGGCGACAAACGATTCACGCCGTACTGGAAGCTGTACCTCGACGGCAATCCGATCGACGCCGGGAAACGAGACCAGCAGATCGCCGAACTGAAAAAGATCGGCGTCCGCGTCAACTGGCAGCCGAAGAAGTAGCGCGCCGCCAGTCTGCCTGAGGCTCGCGTCCAACAACCGGCGAGACCGGCATGGCGTAAGGCAAATGCCGCAAGCGACTGAGTGACCGATCGGGATCTGCCGGTTGCGTGTGCGCAAAGTTCGGCTGAACCAGAGATCTCTTCGCAGATCGCCTCCCTTCGCGCGGTGAGACTGCACACTTCGATTGCCTGGAACGCGGCGATCGTCCGTCGTGTTCGGCCGTGCCCTCAACCGGGTACGCGTCCAGAGCAAGACACCGAAACGGCAGTCGTGTGAGCAAGCCCGTCGCCCCCCAAGCAGTGACGTTCAGGATCCTCGCGGAAAGTGCGTCGACGGAAGCTGCTGACGCACTCCTTGCGGCCCTGACGGTCGACGATGCCGAATGCCGACGACTTGGGGCCGAAGGTGTCATCCGGCAGCGCAGTCAGCTCACGATTCTCAATCTTATTCGCCGGATTGACGACCTGCCGGACGACGTTTGTGCCTCGCTCGCCCGTCAGCCGGACCGGTTTGAAGCTCCGCTGAAGCAGTGTTTTCAGCGAGGCGACAAGACCGACCTGCGAGCCGCGACCGAATTCACACGCCGCTGTGGCTGCATTCGGCATTTCGCTGACACCGTCGGCCTGCTCGAACACTGGGACGAAGATATCCGCGATGCTGCGTCTAAATGCGTCCGCGATCTGGCGTCAGCAGTTGCCCTGCGCCTGCTGACCAGTGACGCGGCAAACCTTCCGGGCATCGACTTTGATCACTGTCGGGCTCTGCGAATCGAACTGCTCAACGACCTGGGTCGAGTGCTCTTCCAGTTCGACCACCTGATGAACCCACAGCCTGCTGTTGATGCTGTTTTGATTCTCGGTCGGCCCGACGACGAGGAAGTCAAAAACGTCTGCTCAAAATACGGCTCGGAATGCACGGAGATGGCGGTCGAGACTCTGCAGACGATGAAGTCGCAGCCGGTATTCGACACGGTCTGCGAAGCATTGAAACTGCTCGCCCCACTGTCTGTCTTTCCGAAGGTTCTCGGCCAGCGTGATGATCCGGAATTTGTTCTCGCGCTGCTGAAGTGGTGGCCGAAACGCGTAACGACCTACGTCGAAACGAACATCAAACGGGCCGGCACGATTCCGTGGCTGAGCATTGAACATCCAACTCTGGAAAAGATACCGGCCACGCTGCACGACCAGCTTGTTTCGCTGCTCAACTGTACGGAACTCGAACGCGACGATAAGAACGAACTCAAGACGTGGGTCGTGCGGCACTCCAGCGGGTCCGGTCGAGCGGCGGCGACTGACGTTCTCAACTGGCTGCCACGGAAAGAGGTCCAGCACATCCTGTACGAAGCGCTGCTCGATCCAGACACCGAAGTTGAAGCCTGGGCGACTCAGCAGCTTCGTTCGCAGAAGGTGCCCGACACGTTCGGCCATCTGCTCGAACGGCTCGACTCTGATCGGCCACAGGTTCGCGACGCCGCCCGCGAGGAACTGGCCAGCTTCAACATCGAGCGAGTCTTCGATCTGTTTGAATCTCTGCCGCCGTCAACGTGCCATCGCTGTGGCCAGCTGCTGCAGAAGATCAATCCGCATGTGCTGGAAGATTTTCGCGAAGAGCTGCAGCACGCGTTTCACTGGCGACGTGTCCGGGCAACGCGAGCTGTGGGAGAACTCGGTCTGGTCGACGAACTGTTGACGTCACTGTCGGCCCTGCTGGAAGAACCTGAATGGTCGATCCGCCGAGCAGTCATCGAAGCACTCTCGCACAGCGATTCTGACTCTGCCCTGAAAACCATTCGCAGCATGGCCGGAGACGAACAGCGCCAGGTTCGTGAGGCCGTCGAAGCCGCTGTGCTCACAATCCAAAAACGGCAGGTAGTATCGCGAGTACCTGAAGCAGACAGCGCGACAGCCTGAGAGGAAATTGCAATGTTCGGTCACACGCTGTTGCCTGCTTTTGCCTTCGCGGCACCGCTTGAATTGCCGCTTCTCGCGGCCACTGCATCATCTGCCTGGTGGATGATTGGGGGTGCCTTCGCACTTATTGCCTGTGGCCTGACGTACGGCTACCTCTACAGCCAGAAGAAAAAGGCGACAAAGCCGACTGCACCAGCACCGCAGAATCGCACTCCAGTACGTTCACCGTTCGACGAACTGGTCGACGCACACAAACTCGACGGTAGTGAAGTTGCCTTTCTGCGACGGGCCGTCCAGCAACTCGAACTGGAGCAGCCGATCCTGCTCTTCGTCGACCCGGCACTGCTGGCTCGCCTCTGTGAGGCGAGTCCGGAAGCTGTCGCCCTGCGGCAGAAGTTGTTCGGCTCACCAGCAGGCGTCGAGCAGTCGGATTCTGACTCAATCGACCAGTCTTGTTCGGATTTGCAGGCTGAGTCTCCCGACGCCAGTCAAGCAGAAGCCGATCAAAGCACATCGATCGACACTGTCGCTGCCGACCTGCTTGGTGATCTGCCATCCGCCGACGTCACTGCTTCGACAGAGTCGCCAGTTTCGGTCGCAGCCGAACAGCCAATCGGCACAGTTTCAGCTTCGTAGACCGTGCAGCCTTCGCGATCTGCCTCAACCTGCTGCAGTCGACGAAGGGCAGGGGGGAAGCCGCCGACTTTCTGAGAATTCGGTTTTCTGAATTCGCTCGAATTCAGTAACGTGTGCGACCATCAGGGCATCCGGCGAGGATGTTCGCGAACATAACGGCGGGCCCACATCGCCGCCTCACTCGGGAAACGGCAGACAGGATGACTGAAAGTCCCGCTTACCAGTTCCACACGGGGAAGCGCTTCGCGGTTGTTGAGTTTTTTCAGCCGATGGCCACCTGCCGCTGGAGCGAAATCGAGCAGATCGGTGACGAGCTGAAGTCGGAAATCGGATCACTCAGCAATCCGGTCTTTCTACTCGATCTGTCGCGGCTGGAATTCATGGGCAGTTCGATCGTGGCCCTGATCGTTCGACTGTGGAAGTGCACTCAGGAACTCGGCGGCGGCATGGTCGTTGTCAACTCCAGCGCCATGATCAAGGAAGTGCTCGACATCGCGGGGCTCACGCGAGTCTGGACCATCGTAGATACCCGCGACGAGGCCGAGAAGATGCTCTCGAGCCCGCCCTACTATTCGGGCGGCCAGAGCCGAACAGCGTATCTGCTGGCCGTGCTTGGCTGGGTTGCTGCAGCGGGAGCCGCGTTTGGTACTGCTGTCCAGAAACGCGGTCTGGATGTTGTCGACGCCGAGACTGCTCAGCTGATTGTTTTTGGCGGTGGCGGAGCAGCTGCGGTGTGCGGACTGATCTCTCTGCTGTCGACTCGCGGCGCGTGGCGGCTGCTCGGGCTGCTGCTGCTGATCATCGCGGGTAGCATGATCGGTGTCGCAGTAGCTGGCTGAGCAAACCGGCCCTCGCGACCAAAGACGAAACCCGGAAACTGTAGCGTCCAGGATGACGACTTCAGGTTTCCGCAGCAAATAGACGATTCACGACTAACAGCTCACAGCTTCGAGACCAGCCGTCAGGAGGCACTCATGGGAACGGAAGCAGCTCAGAACGCAGCCCCCGAAACGACCAGCACAACGTCAGCGAACGGAGATCGCCAGCATCTGGAAATTCGGCAGAAAGCACTGCAGGAAGAACTTCGGGAACTCGTCGACGTCGTCGGCCCCGGCCCGCTGGTTGACCTGCTGCTCGAACGAGCGTTTCAGTTGAACGCCACGGACATCCATTTCGACCCGAGCCCGGTCGGCCTGCGGGTCCGACTGCGAGTCGATGGAATGCTGCACGACGTTCTGGAACTGCCGCAGAATCTGACCGCCCAGGTTATCTCCCGGCTGAAGATTATGTCGGGCATGGACATAACCGAGCGACGACTGGCTCAGGACGGCCACATCTCGCAGGCGGTTCTCAAGCACAAGCGCGATATCCGCGTCGGCAGCGGACCGACGGTCTACGGCGAACGGCTCGTCCTGCGGCTGATGCCCGACGACGATCAGTTCACTCAACTCGATCAGCTCGGCTTTGAAGAAGACCAGCTCGAACGTGTCCGCAAGATGGTGAAGATTCCGTACGGCGTCCTGTTGGCGGTTGGCCCGGTTGGCTCGGGTAAGAGCACGACGATGTACAGTTGCCTGTCGCTGCGCAACCGACCGACTGACAGCGTCGTCACGATCGAGGACCCCGTCGAACGTCATCTCGACGGTGTCAACCAGATTCAGATCGACCCGAAGATCGACTTCACGTTTGTCAAAGCGCTCCGCGGTGTTCTGCGTCAGGACCCCGACGTCATGATGATCGGCGAAATTCGTGATCCAGAGACGGCTCAGATCGGAGTCCGCGCGGGCCTGACCGGCGTAACCGTGCTCTCAACAATGCACGCGAGCGATGCCTTGGCAACGATCGACGTTTTTCGTGAGCTGGGCGTCCCGCCGATGTTCATCGTCGACGCCGTCAAATGCGTCATCGCCCAACGGCTCATTCGCCGCGTCTGCTCCGAGTGCCGGGAGACCTACAAGCCCGACGAGATGCAGCAGGCGGTCCTCGGCCTTTCCGCGGAAGAAGCCGCCAGCGTCGAACTTGCTCGCGGACGCGGCTGCGAAAACTGCTTCAACACCGGCTACTCCGGACGAACCGGCGTCTTCGAGGTCTTCTCAATGACGCCGCAACTCCGCCAGGCGGTGCTGCGACACACCGGCCAGGACGACCTGCGGGAAATCGCCATCAGCGAGGGCCTGATCACACTCGAAGACGCCGCCCGCAAGAAGGTGCTGCGAGGCGAGACGTCGATCGACGAGCTGATCCGGCTGCAGGTGGCGTTCTCTGCCTAGAGTCGCTTCCGGCCAACGGCTCGCTGGATGGAATCGTGTTTTGCGAGTTTGACAGACAGTCTGCCCGATCTCTCGGGAACTGAAGGAGCGACAGATGGTGCGGACCCGGATTGCGCAGGTGCTGAGCGACTCTCAGCCGGGCGAAACAGTCAACGTGCGAGGCTGGGTCCGGACACGCCGCGACTCCAAGCAGGGCTTCTCGTTCGTCGAGCTGAACGACGGCAGTTGCTTCAAAGGCCTGCAGATCGTCATCGACGCCGACGTCGCAGGTTACGACGCGATCAAGGACGTGACGACCGGAGCCAGTGTCTGCATCACTGGTGAGGTCAAAGACTCTCCCGGACAGGGCCA
>JAPOLP010000372.1 GCA_029977045.1 Planctomycetota bacterium | reverse complement strand
GGCGGAGTCTTGAGCATCTCCTGCAGATCGCGGGTTACGTACAACAGCAGTGACCGGCCCCGCTCTCCGGGCCTGGCGTTCTCTTCGAGCCACGGGCGATTCAGTTCGAGTTCCTCGCCGGCCCATTGCGAGAAGTCAGTCCAGCCTGATGGGTCAGCATCGCCGGAATCGAACGCGACGATCTCATCGTGAATCGATGCAAGGCTTGCGTAGATGTACGGCTCGTCGCTCGGCAACAGTGACGGAGCCACCAGTTTGAGTATCCCGATCACGACGGCACCGATCACCGCGATGATCGCCTTACGCTGCACCGAGCGAGGCAGGAACGACCACGCCTGGCCAGCGATGTCCTTTACCGTCTTTATCGCTTGTGATTGTCTCCGGACCGTCTGTCCTGAAAGCGGACGAGCAGCAGTTTTCTTTTCTTCGATCGGGCGCAGAACAGGTTCTTCGTCAGCTCGCAGCGGGTCGGACTGCAAGCTGAAGGGCGAACTGTCTTCTTCGTCTTCATCAGCAAACGGGGACTGATGCACGTCGGCGAGCAGCGAGACGTTGAATGTCGGTTCGTCCGGCAGTTCCTGACGGCAAGGTGGAGCGACGTCGGACAGCGGATCACAGTCAGACGTTGTCGACGCTCGTGTGCGCGGGACGTCAGGCTTCGACGGCTCTGCGGGAGCGGACTCTGGTACCAGAGCCAGTTGATCCGGCAGTTGTGGTTCGTCTGATGGCGAATTGTTCGCCGGCTCGGGCAACGGTTGCCCCTCAGATGGAAAATGAATTTCCAGAGGCTCGTCGATCAACTGCAGTCCGGGCTGCAATTCAAAGTCAGCATCCTCGGAAGATTCGCCCAGCGTCGTGGTGTCATCAGTGAGTTCCGGGAGGAGGCCGGCGATTTCTGAGGCAGGCCGCCAGGTGTCCTCCTCTCCTTGCCGGACCAGGTCATCTCGTAACAGCCCGCCGGAAGCGGCAAGTTCCGTCAGGTCTTCGCGCGGCATGGGGCCAAGGACGATGCCGCCGGCCATCTGCACAAACCAGTCAAACGAAGATTCCGACATTGGCCCTGCCGCCAATCAACTCACCCAGTCACGACCGACTGTCGGTCGCAAATCGCCATCCAGAATAAGCTGATCTTTTCAGGAAAGGGATTCCATTGGTGAAATCTGTCCAGACGGGCGGTAGGTTGTCCGCCGCAATCCGCACATCACGGCCTTTCCATTCAGCACCCGTTGCGCAAATCTCGATGCTTCACCGAATCGTTCTGACACTGTTGATTGCGCTCGTCGCGGCTGGCTGCTCTGACCAGCAGGAAACGTACGTCGTACATGGCATGGTCGTTTATCCGGACGGCAAACCTCTCACGAAGGGCACCGTTGAGTTTGAAGCGGTTGATGAGAAGCGACCGATCACGGCATCGAGCGAGATCGAACCCGACGGAACGTTTCAGCTTGGAACGTTCGCGCCACAGGATGGAGCCATTCCCGGTCGGCAGCGCATCGCCGTCATCGCGGATGCCGAAATTGGAACGGAAGCCGAGCGTCCTGAATTTCTGCCGCCGCCTGTGGTTGCCTCGCGGTTCTCCGAGTTCAAAACTTCCGGACTGGAAACGGTCGTCGAGCCGCGTATGAACAACGTGCTGATCGAAGTCGACTATTTTGATGCCGAGCGAGAGAACGCCGACGGGCTCGATCCAGCTTCGGACCCCGGTTATGGAACATTCGAGCCGACGGGTTTCTGAGTGCCCCGTCAGTACTCCCCGACGAATTCGTCGTCGTTGCGGATCGTCAGTCGGCCCAGAATGTCGGTCGACATGAAAACGCCGACCGATCGCACGCTGCCGTCACCGAGGAGGAAGTTGCACAGGTTGTCGTGATAGCTGCCGAAGTTGTTGTTGAACCTGTCTGTCGGTGACTTCGCGAGTGGGTAACCCGGCCCGCCGCAGCGTGAGAAGTTACCGGGATGGTCGCCGTTGTAGATTGATCCGTCTTCCTGTGCGATGCCGAACCGTGATGGCCGGACGTGTTTTTCACCGACGAGAACTGTCTGGCTGGTTCCGTCGGTCAGGTCGCGGAATGACGTACGGCTTCGCCAGGTGACAAGCTTTGCTCCAGGCGGCGCATAGTTGCCGAACGGGATCGTCGGCGGGTCGGTTGTCGCGTCGCCCATGATCATCGCGCCGCGCGAGTCGATCCAGTTCCAGCCCGCTCCGAAACCCGCTGAGCACGCATAGTCTGAAAGAACTCCCGGCACATGGCCGCTTGTTTCCAGCGGTGAAAAGATGTCGTCACCGCGCTTGCTTGCCATGTTTTCGCTGCGCCGCGTCGGGCACATATACATGGGAATGTGAGTCAGTCGTGCTTCGTCCGGCTGGTAGTAGTATTTCAGAGATGCGTCCCAGCTTGAAAACAACGTGATCTGCTCCAGATGTGGCAGGATGAGGAAGGCCCAGCTGGTGTAGTGGTCGTAGTTTCGGGACGGCGGCAGTGCTCCTTCCTGTGCGTGGAAGTTGTGAATAGCGACGCCGATCTGTTTCAGATTGTTGCGGCACTGTGTTCGCCGAGCTGCTTCCCGCGACGACTGCACGGCCGGCATCAGCAACGCAACAAGGATCGCGATGATTGCCATGACGACCAGCAGCTCGATCAGCGAGAAACCGCTTCGGGTCTGGTTGTGAGTTGGACGGTGTCGCCGTTTCAGCCCGGTCATGGATGCTCACTCCACGAAGAGTTGACTGATCCGCGGATGGATTCAGATCTGCAAAGTTCTGTCGCCGCCATTCTGCGAAAGGCACTGAGCAATAGACAAGCGTCAGTCCGCTTCAACGGCCTGGGAAATGCAGGTCCGGCCTGACAATTCCGACCGACGGACGTCGTGCACTGACGCGACTTACCTCGCGGCGAGGTCAAGCTTGTCGAGCCATGCCTGCACCTGCAGCGCGTCAAAATACGTTGCTCCGACCGGAACCGATTCGATGCCTCGGACGACTCGGCAGAAGCAACGGAGTTCTTCAGCCATCATGCCGGTCGGACCAGATGCGTCCGTACGGATTTCCAGAGCCATCGGCCAGGAAGCCCGGTCATTGTCCCAGACTTCGATCGCTCGCGGATTCGGTTCCAGCCGAGCGGCCCAGCCGTCGCCGAAGATTTCCATGCGGTCGAAGCCACGCGGCGGCATTCCAGCGGGTGTCAGGTAGGACGCGGCGAACGACGCCAGCGTGCCGTCCGGCCAGGACAGCCGGGCGTGAGCCAGATCGATGTCGCCGTCCGGCGCGCGATGGTACAGGCAATCGAAGCCGGAAGGCTCGGCGCGGTTCAGCAGCGCCTGCACGACGTAGAGGTCGTGAACCATCGCTGCGTGCAGAGGATTCTCACCGCGGAAGCTTTGCAGGATGCTCGACGGGCGATGACGAACACAGTCGATGAATGAGATCGGTCCGCGCTGCAGCGTTTCCTGCTGGAGCTGACGGAACTCGCTGTTGAAGAGCACGATGTGGCCGATCATCAGGTTGCTGGAGTCTTCCCGGACGAGCGGTGTGAGACTGCGGGCCTCGTCGAGACTTTCCGAGATCGGCTTTTCCAGCAGGACGGTCTTGCCTGCTTCCAACAGCGCCCGGGTGACTTCGACATGGTTCGCCGTCGTGCAGGCAACGACCCACGCTTCGGCGTCACACTGGTCGATGGCCTGTTCGAGACTTGTCCAGCCCGGAACACCAGGTAATTCGCTCGCAACTGCGTCGAGACTTTCCTGCCGCCGTGCCACAACGCCGACAAGGTCGGCATCCGTCAATCCGGCAAGCGTCAGAGAGTGCAGCCGACCGAAACGACCGAGTCCCACGACGGCGGTTCTGACGGGCTGAGATCGTGACTGGTTCATGGCTTCGCCTGTTGCTCGCTGTTGCCGGGTCGCTGCATCGAAGGATCGTCGAGTATGCTCGCAAACCAGACCGCAACGCGACAACTCACGCAGCTCACCTGGAGAAGACAATGTCTCACCGCATTCTGTTGCTCGGAACGTTTGACACCAAAGGTCCCGAGTACGCGTTTCTGCGTGACCGAATTCTCGAAGCGGGCTGCGAAGTTGTTTCGATCAACGCTGGTATCGACGGTTCGACGGACCTGTTTCCGGTCGATGTCGAAGCCGGCGAAGTCGCTCAGGCTGGCGGAGATTCGATCGACGTGCTGCGGCGCGACCGCGATCGAGGGCGAGCTATTGCCGTGATGGGTGCCGGGGCTGCTGTTGTTGTGCGCCGGCTGTTCGACGAGGGCCGTTTCGACGGCATCATCGGAATGGGAGGCTCTGGAGGCACGGGCATCGTGACCTCAGCGATGCGCGGTCTGCCGATTGGCGTGCCGAAGTTCTGTGTGTCGACACTGGCCGCTGGCGATGTGTCGCCGTTCGTCGGCACGAAGGACATCGTGATGATGCCGTCCGTTGCCGACGTTGCAGGGATCAATCGCATTTCTCGAACGATTCTCTCGCGCGCTGCGGGAGCGATTTGCGGGATGGTCAGTGCCGCGATCCCGGAAGCTCAGGACGAACGACCGCTCATTGCCGCGAGCATGTTTGGCAACACAACGAAGTGCGTTGACGCCTGCCGTGAGCAACTCGACGCTGCCGGATACGAAGTGCTGGTCTTTCACGCGACAGGGACTGGTGGGCGAGTGCTCGAATCACTCGCCGACGAACAGCTTGTCGACGCAGTGCTCGACATCACGACGACCGAGTGGGCTGATGAGATCTGCGGCGGCGTGTTGACTGCCGGTCCGGACCGTCTCTCCGCTGCCGGGCGACGAGGTCTGCCACATCTGATCGTTCCCGGCTGTATCGACATGTGCAATTTCGGCCGGATGAGTACCGTGCCGGAGAAGTTCAAAGACGGCACCCGCAACTTCTACGAATGGACGCCCGAGATCACTTTGATGCGGACGACCGCCGACGAGAACCGCCGCCTCGGTGAAATCTTCGCGGAGAAAGCCAACGCCGCGACCGGACCAGTCGCATTCCTCTTCCCGCTGAAAGGCGTCTCGATGCTCGACGCTGCCGGAGACCGCTTCTGCGACCGCATCGCCGACCAGGCCTTCTTCGACGCCGTCAAAGCCAACATCCGCAGCGACATCCCGGTTGTCGAGATCGACGCCAACATCAACGACCCCGAGTTTGCCGCGAAAGCCGTAGAGATCATGCTCGAACTGATTGCCAGCAATCGCTGACAACTGGTTGTCTCGCGGTGTCAGGCATCCTGCTGTGCGACACGCTGCAGTGCCGCCTTGTCGATCAGGGCCTGGGCGGCGTCGTTAATCAGCAGGACGGCGATGATGAAGATCAGCAGGCCGTTCGAGAAGTGCGAGCCCGTGCCGTCGACCAGCAGCTTCGTCGCGATGACGGCCAGGATCGAGAGCATCAGCACGCCGAAGTGTTTGTTCCTGGCGACGAGAGCACTCAGTGGGATCATGCCCCAGACCATGATCAGCGACGCGATCAGGATCGCGGCGACCATCCAGCCGAACTGAGTCTCCAGGTCCATGATGGCGACGGCAGCGAACACCGAATCGAGACTGAAGAGAATATTCATTACCAGCAGGTACAGCCCGACGGTGATGATCTTTCCTGCTCCGGCAGCCTTTGGCGTCTCTTCGTGCGATGGGCCTTCGAGTTCTTCGCGGAACTTGTGGTAGTACTCCCAGACGGCCATCGCGAGGATGACCAGGCCGCCGCCGAACAGCACGGTGCTCATCCATGTCAGCTCGGCGTCCTTGTGAGCGAACCAGCGGTTGGGCAGCCAGTTGGACTCGGGCAGCGGGTTCTCCAGAAACACAAGCTGCGACAGGCAGAACAGAAACCCGACACGCAGCAACGCCGCCAGGAAGAGCACAACCGACCGGGCAACCAGATGCTTCTTCGGTTCGAGATTCAGGCTCTTCAGCGAGAACTCAATCAGCAGCCCGTTATCAATGCCCAGTCCGGCGCTCAGGAAGACGAGGGAGACGAACGACAGAAAAACGTCCAAGGAACTGATCCTCGTTCTTGAGTGGAGTTACCCGTGCCGTGC
>JAPOLP010000877.1 GCA_029977045.1 Planctomycetota bacterium | reverse complement strand
CCGTCGCGACCCCCTGGTCGCCCTGCTGCTTCATCCAGGCATCGAGTTCCGAAGACAACTCACCCTTCACGGCAGCGTATTGCGGGTCGTTGATCAGGTTGTGCATCTCGAACGGATCCTTTTCCAGGTCGTACAGCTCCTCGGCAGGTCGCCGCTGATAGAACTCGCCACGAGCCTTTGTTACCCCTTTGTCAGCAACCCACGATTCCCAGACTCCGCCACCACCACCCGGAACAGTGTTCGCGTTTTCGAACGCCGACTCGTGGCTCAGATTACGGATGTACTTGATGCTGCGGTTTCTCGCCGAGCGAATCGGGTAAGACTCGGACGCGTTGATCGTTCCTCGCGTCGTGTGAACTCCGAACACCAGATCGCGATGAGCCGACGATTTACCCAGCAGCACGCCCAGAAAGCTGCGGCCATCAAATCCGTTACTGCCAGATGGTGAGCCGGGGCGACCAGCATCGATCTTCGTCGGGTCGGCTCCGGCGGCTTCGAGCAGTGTTGGCACGACGTCGACGTACTGCACCATCGCGTCAGTGCGGCTGCCCGGTTTGATGTGGCCCGGCCAGCGGACGATCAGGCCGGTTCTCAGCCCGAGGTCGTAGCAGGTCCACTTGGCAAACGGCAGTGCCGAACCCTGCTCGCTGGTGAAGAGGAAGATCGTATTGTCTGACCGGCCCGAGTTTTCAACGACCTGCAGGCAGCCGCCGACCTGGCCGTCGAGGAACTCGATCTCAGCATAATACTGAGACAGTGCCTGCCGGGTTGCCGGAGTGTCTTCGAGGTACGGTGGCAGAGTCAGCTTCGCCGGCGGGTAGCGGCTCGCGTCCCCCTTGTTCCACGGAGTATGCGGCTCGTTGGAAGCGACGACCAGGCAGTACGGCTGCTGCTTGTCGCGATTGACGAACTCCCCAATCGCGGCCGTATCCGATGCGCCGCCCTTGTCACCAAGGTACTCAAACGGGAACGAGTCCTTTGGTTTGATGTGTGTCTTGCCGATCAGCCCGACTCGGTAGCCGAGAGCCTGCAGATGATGGGCGATCGACTTCGTCCCGGGGCGAACCGCTGAATGATTCGGGTACGCCCCGTTCCGAACGGGCCACATTCCTGTGTAGAGCTGGGACCGGGTCGGGGCACACATCGCCGTCGACGTGAAACACGCGTCAAAGCACATGCCCTCGGACGCCAGTTTCGACAGGTTGGGAGTTCGGACTTCGGAGTTTCCGTACGGCCCACAATCCCGCCAGGTCATATCATCGGCGATGACGAGCATGATGTTCGGTGGCGCGTCCGCGGCGGCGATCGAACGGAGAGTCAGGCTCAGAATCAGCAGCGTGAAGCAGGTGCTTAGCAGGTTGAAGTTCAGAGAACGTTGCATTGAGGCTCTCGCGGATCGAGGCATCTGAAATGCCGACGGTCGCGGCAGATTGACGCAGCTTGTCGAATCGTCGTCGGTCCGAGAAGTCAGCCACAAACAGCCGGAAGTCAGCAATCGCAGTCCGCGCAAAATTGCGGCCCGTCGCCACCGCTGGTGCCGTTCCCTGATCGATCGAATTGGTGGTGCCAGATCGAAGCGAGGACGGAGGCGTTGAGGTACTTGAGTGAGTGACCTCGACACCAGCGGCAGGACGGGCCAGCAAAGGTGGCCGGTGAGAATTCGGAGTCGCGACGTTCAACGTCGGAACCACTCGGCACGCAATGGCTGAGTAAAAAAGAAAAGCCTTCCGTGGCTCAGGGCTCCCCCCTGGCTGACCGCTGACAATCAATCGTCACGTCAGGCATCCTTGCCTAGACGACCAGCTCCTTAAACAGACTTCCGAATTCCGGCATGTCCTGAGAGAGGGCTTCGAGCCACGTGGCGGGATTCCACAGTTCGACACAGATCACGGCTCCAATCAGAATGATCTCGCCGCCAGCCGGCACGCCGAGAAATTCGCGGAACCCTTCAGGAATCAGCAGTCGAGACCGGTTCGCTAATTGAACCGTCTTTGACCGCGTGCTGAGCAGTCGTCCGAGCCGCTGAACTTCGCCCCAGCGCTGATCCATCGCGCCGGCTTCGATTTTCGAGCGGATGACATCGACTCCGCGTTCCTGTCGGGCCTGCCATTCCGCCGCGCTCCACAGACTCAGACAGCCGAACCGTTCTTTCGTGACGATCGTGCTGCCGCTCTCGTCTGTCACCGCCTGAGCCATCTCGGGCGGAAGTGAAACGCGGAAGCGATCATCGATCGTCCGTTTCAGTTCGCCCTGGATGAAGGTGGTGGGAGCTGGCATGAATCCGCCCGTAGATGGTCCGACGCGGTGAAGCGGCGATCCATCGTATTGGGCTCAAAACCCACATTCAACCTGCTTGAGAAAGATCAGTTGGGCTTGTTGCCCACGCAGGCGGAATCTATCGGTGGGATCCGGCAAGTCAACCCGTTCCTGCTGACTTTTCGGAATTTGACGACAAAACGAAGCGGGCGAGCGGCGTTCAGAGCGTCGACTAAGTGGCTTCGGTGAGAGACTGCCTTCAGTGGAGTTGGGCAGAGATCCCACAATCGGCGCCGCGCGATAACCAGCGTTCTTTTAGAGCAGAGATGGAGAAACGGCCTGTCTCGCGTGGCGTCTGATCCAGTTGCCCGAGTCTCCGTTCGCGGCGGCCATTGCCTTCGATGCCGGACCGCATCTGGTCCCTCTGATCACGACGTGTTAGCCTCTGCCCGGTCAGCAACTGACTGCCATCCCAAACATCAGGAGCATTGAGAAATGGGTTTGTTCGATAAGCTGCGCGGCGAACTTGTTGACATTATTGAGTGGGTCGATGACTCGCAGCACACGCTGGTCTGGCGGTTCCCTCGCTATCACAACCAGATCAAGAACGGTGCTCAGCTGATTGTTCGCCCCGGCCAGATGGCGATCTTCGTGCATCGCGGTGAACTGGCTGACGTCTTTGAGCCTGGCCATTACGAACTGCGAACCGACAACCTTCCGATCCTCAGCACGCTGGCCGGCTGGGCGCACGGCTTCGACAGTCCGTTCAAGTCCGAGGTCTACTTTGTCCGCACGACGCAGATCACAGACCTCAAATGGGGCACACCCAATCCGATCATGCTCCGCGATGCCGACTTCGGCCCCATCCGCCTCCGAGCGTTCGGGACGTACTCGCTGAAGGCGATTGACCCCAGGATCCTGCTGAAGGAACTCGTCGGCACCGACGCGGAAT
>JAPOLP010000564.1 GCA_029977045.1 Planctomycetota bacterium | reverse complement strand
TGTTGCGTGATGGCGGCCATGCAGGATGGCTCGGGCTTTCGCGCAGCTGATCAGCGTCAGCACGCCGCGAGGCCCCGCGCCCCAGCTAGCCCACTTGTTAACCACGTCGGGAGCTTCCGCCGTGCCAGGCCGGCTGGCTCGGACGAGTGCCCAGGCATAGCCGAGCACCTGATCGCTGACGGGGACTCGATTGACGAGCTTCTGAAATGCAACGATCTCCTCACCTGAAACGACCGGGCTGATCGAGCCCATACCGCCGCTGGTGACTCGCCGGGCGATCTCCCACTCCTCAGCACCGTCCGGGTAGTCGACCTTGATGTACAGCAGGAAGCGGTCGAGCTGCGCTTCGGGCAGCGGGTACGTACCTTCCTGTTCGAGAGGGTTCTGCGTCGCCAGGACAAAGAACGGATCGGGCAGCGAGTGCATCGTGCCGCCGGCGCTGACATGCCGCTCCTGCATGGCTTCGAGCATGGCCGCCTGAGTCTTCGGCGGGGTTCGGTTGATCTCGTCGGCGAGAACCAGATTCGCGAACAGCGGCCCGGCCAGGAACTTGTAGGCTCGTGCGCCGGTTTCGAGGTCTTCCTGAATGATCTCTGTGCCGGTCACGTCGCTCGGCATCAGGTCCGGCGTGAACTGAATCCGGTGAAACTGCATCTGCAGCGCTTCGGAGATCGAGCTGATCAACAGCGTCTTCGCGAGCCCCGGCACGCCTTCCAGCAGTGCGTGGCCGCGAGCGAGCATTGCCACGAGCACCTGCTCGATGACCTCTTTCTGGCCGACGACGACCTTGGCCAGCTCGTCGTTGATCTTCTGAAAAGCGGCGGCACATTGTTCGACAGCCACCACATCGTCGCGGGAAATCTCGTCGGTCATCAGTTGCAGTCTCACGGTCGCGGCAGCCGCGAGGGGCTGCACCAGCACAGTTTCAGGCCAGAGGAATTGCTCGACGGACGAAAGTTATCGGCGGACCGTTAGAGTCGACAACTCACGGAGCATCGCCCGCCTGACCTCGGTCAACCTTTGCGGCCAAAGCCCGGAAACCACTTGCGTCGCGGTTTTGCCCGAACTTTTTCGCCGTTGATGAACCGCAGCAGATCCGAAGCGAAATCGCCGGCGGTCAGGTAGCGTTCGTCAGCCTGCAAAGACGTCGCCTTCAGGATGATCGCTTCCAGAGCGGTCGGAATGTCCGGGTCGATGTCCCGCGGTGGGCGAAGATTTCCGGCGGCGATCTCCGTCAGCAGTTCGGACCGATCACTCCCGTCGAAAGCCGGCTCGCGCGTCACCAGCTCGAAGAGCGTCACGCCCAGCGAATAAATGTCGCTCGTCTCATCGGACCTGCCCTCAAACCGCTCTGGCGGCATGTAGCGGAGAGTGCCGGTAATGCGTTCGTCGTCTTTTGCGGCATCGAGTTCTTCCGCGAGGCCGAAGTCCGTGACCCAGACTCGGGCCGACGCATCGATCAACAGATTCGCCGGCTTGACGTCGTTATGCAGAACTCCCTGCCGATGCGCGTGTCGCAACGCCTGAGCGACCTGCACGGCGATTCGAGCGAACTGTTTCCAGGAGTTCCGCTTGAGCCCTCGATTCGCGCCGGAACCGGCAACGTCGTCCTCGCGAGCATCGCCGCTTGCTTCCTTAACCAGATTGCCGAATGACACGGCGGGATGGTCGCGCAGTTCCGTGATCACGTGACTCAGGCTGACACCGTCGACGTACTGCATCACGTAGTAGGCGAAATCGTCATGCCGACCGAAGCTGAAAATCGGGACGATGTTCGCGTGCTTGAGCTTCGCAAATGTCTGAGCCTCGCGCTGGAAGCTCTCCCAGCGCTGCGGAACCATCGAAATTCGCCAGGGCAGCAGTTTGACCGCGACGCGGCGATCGAGCGTACCCTGCCGAGCCTCGAACACGACGCCCATTCCGCCTCGCGCGATTTCGCGAACAATGCGGCAGTCCCCGAGCTGTTCGATATTGAAGTTGTCCGGCAACTGGTTGCGGAGCAGTTCCGATTCGCGGTCGGACTTCCATTGTTCGAGCGCGGCGACCATCGGGAACAGGTCGCGAATCTGCTCTTCCATTCGAGGATACCTACGAACGTAGTCCTCGATATCCGGCTTCTGGCCAGCTCGAGCCTTGTCAGCGAACTCCGACGCCAGGACTTCGAGTTGCTCGCGCGAACGAACACGCCGCGGATCAATCTACGTTGGGAACCCATCGAGTTCAGCTTCAAACGCGTCGTCGGAAGTCATTGGGAGAAAGATGAGTCAGTCTTGCGGTGAGGTGAATCGGGGGAGCACTCTGAAGGAGCAACTGCCGGAGAAGCATAGCCGCTCGCTGACCGCAGGCGAGATCTCCTGCCGGGACGCCGGTCTTTTGTGACAGACCCGCATTTCCACGCGATGCCCGTGGAAGTCCGGCGGTTTTTCTGTCCGTCAGCTGCCTGTGGAAGGAAGTGCGCAGCACATTTCAGCGTGGCGTTCCGTCGCGTTTCAGACGCGGCAGTATCGCCGCTCCACGCAAGCCCTGGCCGGAGAGCCTTCATGTCTGAAAAACACCGCCCGCAACCGCTCACCGCCCGCGGCTTCCTGCCAGCAATCATGGCAATTCTGTGCTCGGTCTCGCTGGCCGGCTGCTCGATGAGCTTCTGGAAGGTTGCCGAAGCAGCCGAAGAATCGACGATTGAGCCTGCAGCCGATGGCGACGCTGCAGAATCGAACGATGCCAATCCCGTCGACGAAGCTGCCGCCGCGTCATCTGGAGAGAATTCTCCAGAGCCGGTCGCAGAGATTCCTGCCGAGCGTGACACGGTCTCCGGCACTGCCAGGCCAACGAAAGCGGTCTCTGTTGAATTACAGCTTGAGACACTGCGTACGAGTCTCAGCCGGACTGCCAGCTATCGAAATCTGCGTACCAGGAAAGCCAGATCATCCTTTACCAAAGAAGCGTCTCTGCAGATCGACCTGGGCCTGGCTGCCGTCGACGCGATCCTCTCGGCACCGAACGCTGAACTCGACGCATGTCAGGAAGCCTGGAAGGGGCGTCTGACTCTGCTGAATCGCGGTGAGTATTTGAAGCTGCCTGCATTCGGAGACCGTCTCGATGAGGCTGTTTCAGCAGCAACTGCTTTGCCAGAGTTCCGAGAGGAAGCTGAGTACGGCAGCGGGCTGGTTCTCGTCAACCGGCTCTTCAAGTCAGGCAAGCTGCAGGAAACTCTGGAGCACCTGCAGACGCACGCTCGGGATTTTCCTGATGGAGCGTCGTCGGCCCGGCTGTTTCTCACCTTCGCTCGAAACTGTGGGGAACAGGGCAAATTCGGTGCGGGCATCCTGTGCTGCAATCTCGCACTCTGGCAGCTCAACAATCACCCGGACATCGGAGCCGTTCGTAATCTGCTGGAGAACCTCCAGGCAGGCCGCACCGTCGATCCGAGCCAGGACAAAGTGCAGCAGCTTCTGCAGAAGGAAGTTGCCGTTCTGCGTCATGAACTGCCGATCAAAATCGACAAAGTGACGACCTGCACTTCGATTACGACGGCCTATCACGCCGTGACTTACAGCTTTCGAGTCACCTTGTCGCCATCGTTCGTGACGGCGAACCAGGACAAGATTCGAGAGTCGGTCACGCAGATGGCTCGGACGACTTTCCAGACTCAGCATTTGCTCGGCCAGGGCGTCTCGCTGCACTATGTCTACTTTGACAGCGACGGCCAGGAACTGCTGCGTTTCACGGTGACGAAGTAGCTGCAGGGACGCCGGGTACGCGAGCCGCCGTTGACCTGAAACAGCAGGTTGGCCTATAGACTCCGGCTGAAAGCTCAACGGCTGGCACTGCGGGAGGAATCCGCGTCGACCCAGCTGGTTTGAAATGGAATTCGCCGCCTCGCCGTCTGCTGGCTCGCGGCTCTGGACGGAACCGCGATGAGAATCCTGCAACGGTACATCCTGATCGAACTGATCCGGGTACTGGTGCTGATCATTGGCGTAATGACCGTCCTGCTGGTTTTTGTCGGCGTCTTCCGAGAGGCAACGGAGCGGGGCCTTGGGCCGCTGCAGGCTCTGCAGATCATCCCGTACATCGTCCCGAGCATGCTGCCGTTCACGATTCCGGCGACACTGCTGCTGGCGGTCTGCGTCGTCTATGGTCGAATGTCGGCGGACTACGAGATCACGGCAGCCAAGGCGGCAGGCGTTAATGTGATGTCTCTGCTGTTTCCTGCGTTCTTGCTTGGTGGTGTCCTGACGGTCTGCTCGCTGCTGCTGAATGATCAGGTGATTCCGTGGTCCATGCGGAATATCGAACGCATCGTCACGCTGGCGATGGAAGACATCTTCTTCGACGTCCTGTCGTCTCAGAATCTCGTTGAAGACCACCAGCAGGGTTACTCGATTTCGGTGTCAGCGGTTGATCGCGAGCAGCGTCGGCTGATCATGCCCAATATCCGCTACACACCGAAAGGGCAGCGGGAAGGCTCGTTTGTGGCTCAGGCACGCGAAGCCACACTGCAGTTCGATCTTGAGCGGCAGGAAATCGTGCTGCACCTCATTGATGCGTGGCTCGACGCGCCGGGAACCATGCAGGGCCGCGTCAAGGACAAGAAGATCGCTTTGCCGATGGAGCTGGGCGGAGGGCGAATCAAACCTCGGCAACTGACGATCAACGATA
>JAPOLP010000701.1 GCA_029977045.1 Planctomycetota bacterium | reverse complement strand
TCCAGCACGATGACGCGACCCTTGAACGGCTCCTTCTTCGTCAGGTCGACGATCTTCTGCACGATAGCCTTGCCGTGATCGTCCGCCGGGTGCGCTTTACAAGCGTAAAGAAATTGAATCGGGCGATTCGTGTCCTGAATCAGTTCGGCCAGCGTATCCAGATCCCGCATGATGAGGTCCGCTCGCTTATACGGAGCGAACCGGCGGGCAAAGCCGATCAGCAGCGCGTGCGGGTCGAGTGCGTCTTTGATTTCCTCAATTTCTGCAGCCGACGCGCCGAGCCGTTCCGCTTTCCGTCGCAGCTTGGTGCGAGCGTACGTGATCAGCCGGCCTTTCAGTGCCGAGTGAGTTTCCCAGAGTTCGGTCGGCGTGACGGATTCAAAGTTCGCCCAGACTTCCGGCTCACCGCTGCGGACGGCCCAGTTTCCTGGCAGCACGCGGTCATAGAGGGCTCGCATCTGACCCGCCAGCCAGGTCGGAACGTGAACGCCGTTGGTGATGTGTCCGATCGGCAGTTCTTCCTCGGCCTGCCACGGCCAGAGGCTCGCCCACATGCGCCGCGATACAACGCCGTGCAGACTCGACACCGCATTCGCATGGCGGCTCAGTTTGAATGCGAGCACCGTCATGCAGAACGACTCGCCGTGATCCTGCTGGTTGACGCGACCGAGACCCATCAGACCTTCGTAGTTCAAACCGAGCTTGTCAGCGAGCGGGCCAACATGTTCGTCGACTAGTCCGGCATCAAAGCGGTCGTGTCCGGCGGGAACCGGAGTGTGCGTTGTGAAGACGCTCTGAGCAGCCGTTTCGCGGAGCGCATCATCGAACGACATCCCGTCGTCCGCCATCCGCTGACGAATGACTTCCAGTGGTGCGAAAGCCGAGTGGCCTTCATTCATGTGAATGACGCTCGGCTGAATTCCCAGCGCGTGCAGCGCACGGACTCCGCCAACGCCGAGCACGATTTCCTGGCGAATACGAGTCGTGTGATCGCCGCCGTACAGCCGCGACGTCAGGCTGCGGATCTCCTCGGCGTTCTTTTCGACGTTCGTGTCGAGCAAATAAAGCGGAATCCGGCCAACCTGGATGTGCCAGACGCGCGCGAAGATTGCTCCCCAGCGGGTGTCGATCGAGACCTCAACCTGCTCGCCATCCTTACCGAGAGCCGGTCGAATCGGCAGATCGTCAATCACCGCCCGCTTATAGACTTCCTGCTGCCAGCCGTTCTCGTCGATCCGCTGCAGAAAGTATCCCTCCTCGTAATACAGCCCGATGGCCACCAGCGGGATGCCCAGGTCTGACGAGCTCTTCAGGTGGTCGCCGGACAGAACCCCCAGGCCGCCCGAGTAAATCGGCAGCGATTCGTGAATGCCGAACTCCGCCGAGAAGTAAGCGGTTGGACTGGCACCCAGCAGACCGGCGTGAGTGTCGCCCCAGGTTTCGTGCGAGCCCATGTACTCGCGCCAGCGACGATACGCCGCGTGAATTCGCGAGTGCAGCACGGTCTCGGTAGCACGCTCTTCCAGCGACTCGGGCGAGAAGTCCTTCAGCAGCCGAACCGGATTGTGTGAGACTTCGGTCCAGCGTTGCGGATCGAGCTGGCGGAAAATCTCGGCAACATCCGGCTGCCAACTCCACCACAGGTTACCGCTGAGTTCCGTCAGCTTCTGAAAGATCGACTTCTGCTTCTTCGACGAGGCCATTCAAACATCCTTGCCACGACTGCGGTGCGAGTGTGCGGCGTGTGAGAGTAGCTCACCATGACCGGAATCCTCCGACCGGCTGGGCGAACGGCCGGTAGTATAGTGGCGTCGGCTGGCGGGTCCACGAGGCTCGATGGCAAAGATCGCCATGTGCTGATCGGTTGGCAGCTTACTTCCAGGTGCCGCCGCACTGAGCCTGCCAGCGGAGCCAGTGGTCAGCGAGCACGATCGCGACCATCGCTTCTGCAATCGGGATAAACCTCGGCAGCAGGCACGGATCGTGCCGACCCTTTGTGCGGATCGTCGTCGGCTCGCCGTCACGAGTGACCGTCCGCTGCTCAATCGGCAGACTGCTCGTTGGCTTCACGGCAGCTCGCAGCACAATCGGCTGGCCGGTCGAGATGCCGCCGAGCATTCCGCCGTGCCGATTAGACTCGGTCGAGATCGCCGGGATTCCGTTGCGGTTTGGAGTGCCGCCGCCATCCGGGACAAACACATCGTTGTTCTCGCTGCCCCGCATCGTCGCGCAGCCGAAGCCGACTCCGTATTCGACGCCGAGCACCGCAGGCAGAGTAAACAGGGCCTTCGCGAGGTCCGCCTTCAGCTTGTCAAAGACCGGTTCGCCGAGCCCAGCCGGAACGTTGCTCGCGACGATCTCTGCCGCACCGCCAATCGAATCGCCGGCCTTACGCAGCTCGTCAACCAGAGCGACCATTTTTTCGGCAGCCGCGACGTCCGGGCAGCGAACGATGTTCGGCTCCCCGTTCGGCAGCGTTTCGACCTGATCCTGCGTCACGGATGCCGGATCGTCGATCGTTGCGCGGATATCGCCGACCTGGCAGACGTACCCGACAACCGAACCACCGAATGCCGACTCGATGATCTTTTTGGCAACGACGCCGGCGGCCACTCGAACGTTCGTCTCGCGGGCACTCGACCGGCCACCGCCGCGATAGTCTCGGAGACCGTATTTGGCGTCGAGGCTGAAATCGGCGTGCCCAGGTCGGTACTTGTCCTTAATGTCGCCGTAGTCGCGGCTGCGCTGATCCTGATTGCGGATCAGAATCGCGAGGCTGGTGCCCGTCGTCAGTCCCTCAAAAACTCCAGACAGAATCTCCGGTTCGTCCGCCTCGTTCCGCTGCGTGACGATGCGGCTCTGGCCAGGCCGGCGTCGCGCGAGGTCGGGCAGAAAGTCTTCGACCGTCAGCGGCAGTCCCGGTGGCACGCCGTCGATAATGACCACGTTCCCCGGCCCGTGACTCTCGCCAGCCGTCGTAATGCGAAACAGTTGTCCGAATGAGTTTCCAGCCATGCGGGCATCTTACCGAGGTCGCCCGCCAGCAACAGTTTTCCCGGCACCGAGTTTTGCCGAAGTTCCGCGTTTCGTTTGTCAGTCTGGTCCGATGTTTCACAGAATGAGCGAGCCACGTTTACTGCCCGGTTGGCCGGCGGGAACCGGCCCTTCTCGATCGAAATCGGTGACCCGATGCCGCTGCTGTATTCCGATCCGCTGTTTCTTGAGCACGATACCGGGCAGCACCCAGAGTGCGCGGATCGGCTGCGGGCTGTTCATGCGAAGCTGGCGGGATCAAAGCTCGCGGCACGGTTCGAGAATGGAACACTTCGCGATGCGACGCGGGATGAGTTGCTGCGGGTTCACTCGGCGGGGCATATCGGACGAGTCGAGCAGTTTGCGAAGGCCGGCGGCGGACGGATCGAAACGGACACGGTCGTCAGCCGGAAGTCGTTCGACGTGGCCGTCAAAGCCGCCGGAACCGCGTGTGACGCCGTTGACCGAGTGCTCGCTGCTGAAACAAAACACCGCATCGCCTGCTGCCTGACTCGGCCACCAGGGCATCACGCACTTGCCGACGATCCGATGGGCTTCTGCCTGTTCAACAACGTCGCCGTCGCCGCCCGGCACGCGATCGAAAAACATGAACTGTCGCGAGTGTTGATCGTCGACTGGGACGTGCATCACGGAAACGGGACGCAGGACATCTTCTACGAAGACGGGCAGGTGACCTTCTTCTCCGCTCACCGGTTTCCGTTTTATCCAGGAACTGGAGACAGCAACGAAACTGGTCAGGGGGCAGGCCTCGGCAGCACGTTCAACCTGCCGGTCCGCTTCGGAACGCAGCGAACTGACTATCTGGCCGCGTTCCGATCTATGCTAGAAGGGGCCGCCGAGCACAGCAAACCGGAACTCGTCCTGATCAG
>JAPOLP010000915.1 GCA_029977045.1 Planctomycetota bacterium | reverse complement strand
TTTGATCGTCGACAGGAGGGAACCGTCGTCCTTCACGTTCTGGTCAGCGAGAAGGGCATCGCTGAAAAAGTAACCGTAGCA
Source organism: Planctomycetota bacterium (assembly GCA_029977045.1). Taxonomy (GTDB): domain Bacteria; phylum Planctomycetota; class Planctomycetia; order Planctomycetales; family Planctomycetaceae; genus JAPOLP01. Next base: position 2,997 of record JAPOLP010000915.1, on the reverse strand, counting down.
AAATCTTCCGGTGTGAAGTCGCTCGACGACTCCGCAGTCAAGGCTGTTCGAGACTGGAAGTTCCAGCCGGCGATGCGGAACGGCAAGCGCACAGCTCTTCTAGTTCGGAAGACGATCAACTTCCGCATCGACGATTCCGGCAATTGAACGCCCTGTTCGTGATCTGAAATCGAGAGACCCTCATGTCTGACGAAACACTGCTGCAGACGATCTTTCACGACTGGCATGTCGCCCAGGGCGGACGCATGGTCGAGTTCGGTGGCTGGCACATGCCGGTGCAGTATTCGACGATCGTTGACGAGCACAACGCCGTCCGGAACGCACTCGGCGTCTTCGACGTTGCTCACATGGGCCGGCTGCGGTTCGACGGTCCGGACGCCTGCCGGTTTCTGGATTACGTTCTGACGAACGACGTCACGAAGCTGCAGTCTGGGCAGGTGCGATACTCGCTGGTGACGAATGAAGCCGGTGGAATCCTCGACGACGTACTCGTTTACCGGATCGACGACGGATACATGCTCGTCGTCAATGCGTCGAACCGGGAGAAGATTGTCGGCTGGCTGGAGACGCATCGCGGTGGCTTCGATGTTGAAATCGAAGATCGTTCGCAGTCGCACCCAATGCTCGCCCTGCAGGGGCCGCGGTCGGTCGAGCTGATGGCTGCGCTCGGCTGCGAGCAGGCCGCCGGAATGAAGTATTACTCGATCATGCGGACGACTGTTGGCGGCTTCGACGTTCTGCTCAGCCGGACGGGCTACACCGGCGAGGACGGTTTTGAAGTGATCGTCGAATCCGGCGAGGCTCTCGCACTGCTCGATAAGGTCTGCGCAGCCGGCGAACCACTCGGACTGCAACCGGCGGGACTCGGCTGCCGCGACACGCTGCGGCTCGAAGCAGCCATGCCACTTTACGGGCACGAACTCAACGAACAGACCGATCCACTGACGGCAGGACTCGGCTTCGGAGTGAAGCTCGAGGCCGGAGACTTCATTGGCCGTGACGCTCTGCTGAAGATTCGCGAGTCCGGTACGTCGCGCGTTCGAGTCGGGTTGAAGCTCGACGGTCGCCGCATTGCCCGTGAAGGCGCATCCGTCGTTGTCGGTGACGAAGTCGTTGGCGAGGTCACCTCGGGCACGTTCTCGCCGACGCTCGAAGAACCGATCGCGATGGCGTACGTCGACCGGCGGTACTCTGACACCGGCATCTCGCTCGAGATCGACATTCGAGGCAAACGCGTCGCCGCTCGAACCGTCGACCTGCCCTTCTATCGCCGCCCGAAAGCCAGTTGAGCAGTTTGATGTCTGAGGCAGCCAACTCTGAACCGACCGTCGAAGTCACTCCGCCAACGCAGGAGGAGCTGAACGATCCGTCGCTCGCGCCTGCGCTGCCCGGCGAAGGCTGCCCGCCGCCGCTCGCCTGGAGCGACGTCGTGCGTGAAGTCGGCGAACGGCGGACCGTGATCGACGCGAAGACCAACGGGAAGCCGGTCCGAGGTTACGCCGTTGGAGACGGGCCACCGCTGTACTTCCTGAACGGGATCAGCGCGACGCCTGATCTGTTCTCGCTGCTGGTCTGGCTGCTGCGCGACGAGTTTCGCTGCGTCGTGATCGAATTCCCGTCGCACGCGCGAACGATGACCGATCTCAGTCAGTCACTGTTGGCGGTCGCGGATGCCGCAGGCGATCAGCAGTTCGATTTCTACGCGACATCATTCGGTTCGCTGGTTGCCCTGCAGACGCTGCTGGATGCGCCGGAGAGAATCTCGCACGCCGTTCTGCAGGGACCGCTGGTCGGTATGAACCTCAGCTCGGCGGAGCGTACCGGAGCGAGAATCCTGAGCTGGCTGCCCGGCCAGATGCGCCGTCTGCCGATGTTCGCATCGATCATTCGCGGCAGTCACCTGCGCTGGTTTCCGCCGGTTGATCCCACTCGCTGGCAGTTCGCCGAACACGACATGACGGAACCTCGCATCGCCGACGTCGCCCGTCGAGGTCGAATGCTGATCGGCACCGACTTCACTGACCGACTCAGTGAGATCGCGACGCCGACACTGCTGATCAGCTCCGAAGGCGAAGCCTCGCGCCACCGCGACGCGGCAAAGCTGCTCAACGAACGTCTGCCCAACAGTCGCCACGAAAACATCCCCAACACCGGCCACGTCGCCTTCCTCACGCACCCGCACCGCATGGCCAACCTGGTGCGTCCGTTTCTGCAGAGTTCGCCAGACGCTGAGTCCCAATTGCGACCGACGGCTGATGAGAATTCTCCGTAGCTACGCTCGACAGAGCGTGGGAGCCCACCGTCTGGCGACGGTAGCTACCACGTAGGCCGCGGCCTCAGACCAAACAAGGCCGGAACTGGATACGCAGCGTCGTCGATCAACCGAATTCAAGGCTGTTCCAACGCCGCCACGCCAGGGTCAGCCACGTTGCCATCAGGCCGCATCCCGCGAAGGCAACCGGCAGCAGGACGGAGAACGCGGAAAAACCGTTCTCCAGCGATTCCATCACGATTGCTGTAGTGCCGCCGAAGATTGCGGTCTGGCCGAGAATGCCCCCCATCAGCCACCAGAAACTTCGGTAGGACAGCACCAGAGAAAGCATCGCGCTGCCGGACATGATGTTTGCGCCGCAGAGCACGGAGGCAGCCAGCCAGAATTCGGCAATCGGGATTTTTCCGGAATCGAAACCTCGCGTCACCTGGAAGGCAATGAGTGCCTCTGCGATGACAAGAACGACGAGGCCATCGAGCAGAATGCCGGACAGAAGCGATTTGACAAAGGTCCGGCGATCGAGAGGAAACATCAGTTCGGAAGCAAACCAGTTCCAGTGCTGCATCCACGCGCCAAGAATCATTGATATGGCCATGATCGGCAGCGTCATGATCAAGCCCATGATCGCTGCCGATCCGCCCATTGGTCCGCGGCCCATGCCCGAAAACATCTGCATCATCAGGAACATGACGATCAGTACGACGGGCAACGTGACAAAGGCCATT
>JAPOLP010000932.1 GCA_029977045.1 Planctomycetota bacterium | reverse complement strand
CTCGAAGGGCCATTACGTCGTTAGCTGAAACTCGCACGATCGTCCTTCGTCACCAAACGAGTATCTCAACGGAAGGCCTGACGTTTTTTCACGTCACGAATGCAAGCAGTGTTGTCGCCGAGAATCAGAAATCAAGCCCCACTATGCTCAGTTGATCCAGATGCGGCTGCCGTGCATCGGAGGCGGCTGTTTGTCATCATCGCGGGCTTCAATCCTGACGAAACTGCGGCATCGCCGTCCGGACGAATCTTCTTACGGAACGCCTCATGGCCAGACTGTTGATTGCACTGGCTCTTCTCATCAGCACCTCAGCGGCCAGCGCTGCTGAGCCGGATCGCAAGGGGCTTGACTTCTTTGAAGCGAAGATTCGCCCGATGCTGGTGAAGCACTGTTACGAGTGCCATTCCGCCGAGGCCGTCACGAAGAAGAAGCTCAAGGGCAATCTGTTCCTCGATTCGCGTGAGGGCAGTCGCAAAGGCGGCGAGAGCGGGGCGGCGGTGGTGCCGGGGAAGCCGGACGAGAGTCTGCTCATTTCGGCGTTGAAGCACGACGGCTACGAGATGCCGCCTGCCGGAAAGCTGCCGGACGAGATCATCGGGCACTTCGTCAAGTGGATCGAAATGGGAGCCCCCGATCCGCGTGAGGGAACCGCTGTCGTCGCAACCACCGAGATCGATATCGAAGCCGGGCGCGAGCACTGGTCGTTTCAGCCGCTGAATCTCTCGCCGCCGCCGCAGGTCGCTGACTCGGCCTGGCTGCGGACGCCGATCGACAACTACATCCGCCACCGACAGGAAGCCGCCGGCGTCACTCCAAATGCGATCGCCGGACCGCGAACGCTCATTCGCCGCGCGTATTTCGATCTGATCGGCCTGCCGCCGGAACCGGAAGATGTCGAGCGGTTTGTTGCTGAGTACGAGACAGACGCCGCGGCCGCCTACGCCGCTCTGATCGATCGTCTGCTGCAGAGCGAGCATTACGGCGAACGCTGGGCTCGCCACTGGCTGGACATCGTCCGCTTCGCCGAGAGCAACGGGTACGCCTTCGACGGCGACCGCCCGAACGCCTGGCACTACCGCGACTTCGTCATCCGGGCGTTGAATGCGGACATGCCGTACGACGAGTTCGTCCGCCTGCAGCTGGCGGGCGACCTGCTGACAGACGCCAACGTCAAGACGACCGACGAGGCTCGCGCGGCCGTTGACCGGATCGCCGCGACCGGGTTCCTCGTCGCCGGCCCGTACACCACGCAGCAGACTCAGAAGGAACGCGAACGCAGCCGCTACGAACAGCTCGACGACATCGCCAGCACACTGGGCACCTCGCTGCTCGGCATGACGGTCGGCTGCAGCCGCTGCCACAGCCACAAGTTCGATCCGCTGCCGCAGTTCGACTACTACCGGCTGATCTCGAACTTCGCGGACGTCGGCTTCTCCGACACCGGCATCAACATGCAGCCGGAGAAGTTCGCCGCCGACAAGGCCGCCTTCGACGCCGCTCACGCACCGCTGGTCACCGCCCGCACCGAGTACGAACAGAGGCAGTTACCCGGACGCCTGGACGCCTGGCTGGCGGAACTGCAGCCGGAGACGCCGACACAGACCTCGCCGCTGAAGCTCAGCGAGTGGCAGCACGCCGGGCCGTTCACCGCCGAGAGCATTGAAAAGGCTTTCGAGCAGGCGTTTGCTCCGGAAGCGTCCGTCGATCTGGCGGCGACGTACGAGGACGGCAAGCTCAAGTGGACGCCGCACCCGGAATGGGCCGACGCCACGATTCACAATCCGTTCTCGACCGACAACGCCGCCAACTACCTTTTCCGCACAATCGAGACGCAGCAGGAGCAGACGGTCTCGCTGTCGCTGGGCCGCGATGACGCGATCAAAGTCTGGGTCAACGGCGAGTCCGTGCTCTCGAAGCTGGTCGCCGGTGGCGTCGCCGCCGGACAGGACGCCGTGCAGATCAAGCTGAAGCCCGGTCGCAACGAACTGCTGATGAAGATCGTCAACGGCGGCGGCCCGTCGGGCTTCTACTTCGCGGCGACGCCGGTTCAGTCGGGCGACGTTCCCGAGTTCTCCGCCTGGCACCACGTCGGTCCGTTCGCCGCTGCCGACTTCAACGTCGCTTTCGACCAGGTCTTCCCGCCGGAACTCGACACGCGGCTCGATCAGACGTTTGAAGACGGCAAGCTCAAGTGGGTCGAGCAGCCCGAATGGAAAGACGGCACCGCGTACAACGACCACCTGACGGGCACCAACTGCGCGAACTACCTGTTCCGCACCGTTGACCTCGACCAGCCGCGAGTACTCGCGCTGTCACTGGGCAGCGACGACGGCATCAAACTGTGGGTCAACGGTCGCGAGGTTCTCTCGAAGAAGGTTGGTCGCAACACCGCAGCCGCCGGCCAGGAGAACGTCACGATCCAGCTCGCCAAAGGCCGCAACGAGATCCTGATGAAGATCGTCAACGGCGGCGGCAAGACCGGCTTCTACTTCGCAGCCTCGGCTGCACAGACGCCCGACGACGTCACCGCAATTCTCAAAGTCGCCACCGATCAGCGGAACGATCAGCAGAAGAACCGGCTGGCCGAGTGGTATCGCGGCTTCGACCTCGAATGGCTGCACCTGAACCAGTCCGTGCTTCGCCACGACACCGAAACGCCAAAACCCGACCTGACGAACGTGTTCGCAGCACGAGTGCGCGGCTCGACGTACCAGTTCGGCGAGGACACCTACAAGGTCTACCACCTGCGGCGAGGCAACTCGGACAACAAGCTCGACGAAGCTCAGCCCGGCTTTCTGCAGGTGCTGATGACGGGCGAGAATCAGGAGAAACGCTGGCTGGCCGACCCCGTCAATCCGCAGCAGCAGCGAGCCGGACGCCTCGGCCTGACCGACTGGCTGACCGACGTTGAATACGGCAGCGGCCACCTGCTGGCCCGAGTCATTGTTAACCGCCTGTGGCACCACCACTTCGGACGAGGCATCGTGGCAACGCCCAGCG
>JAPOLP010001140.1 GCA_029977045.1 Planctomycetota bacterium | reverse complement strand
TGACCGTTGTTGAAGCCGACGGCGAACGCTCGCGCGATGGCGCCGCCGTTCTCTTTGGGGTTCGTGAAGACGTCGCGGACGATCTGTGCCGGGCTGTCGGGAGCGACGACCAGGAACTGCTCGACGGACGCTGGGTTTGTTGGCGGCTCGAAACGCGGATCGGCCAGCGTCTGCCAGAGTGTTTCGAGTTGCCGGTCGACATCCTCATTGAGAACGTGTTTGACCGGTCGCGTGTACGACGGCATTTCGACGCCGGGCACGATGCGTAGCGGCGAGCGCGTCCAGCGGAGGAAGTACGAGTATCGCATCCGATCGCCCAGGCCGACGAGGTCCGAGCCGCGCGTTCCGATGATCGCCTTCTGCGGGACGTACTCGCCGACCTGATGGCACGCGATGCAGCTCCAGCCTTTCGCACCGACGAGTTCCTGCCCGATCAGTAGCGTCTGGTCATCGGGCTTCGTGTCCGGCTCAGCTTTGTCCCAGGTCGGTGCCCCGTCGGGAATTCGATCGTGCCCGATCAGGTAACTCGTCAGCGCCTTCGAGTCAGCATCGCTGTGCTTGAACTTCGGCATCCGGACGCGCAGCCAGTCCATGCGACGTTTCTGCTCGCCCGAGATCGACTTCGTCAGTGCCTCGTCAATCAGCTTGTCACCGACCGCTGTCAGGTTTGGCGGGACAAGCGTCGGCGCCTGCCCCTGCAGCGGTTCGTGAGCCTTCGCCATTGCTCCGGCGGTCGTGGTCATTCCTCGGGAACTCTCGCGAGGATGACACGCCACGCAGTTCCGGCTGACCAGAAGCTGCTGCCCGCGATCAAACGAACTCGTCGCCGACGGAGCGTTCGCGATCGACTTCAGATAAGCCGTCACCGCGTCGCGATCAATATTCGGAAACACGGGCCGCCACTTCGTTCGATCCACCTTCTCACCGAGACACGAGTTGCCGTCGAGCTTCAGCGTCGTCAACGCAGGCAGCGACGGCGACGTCGCAGAGTCGTTCAGCCCTGCGATGCGATGGCAGGCCGCACAATTCGCTTCCGTTACGATTCGCTTTCCGAGTGCCGCGGCGTCGTCGTTGGTTGAACTCTTCTCAGCGTTCATACCCGGCTTCGCCAGTGCCAGCGCAACTTGCCGCTTCTCGTTATTCGAGAGCTGGAAGACCGGCATCCGGTGGTCACGGTTGAGCTTCGCCGGATCGGTGAGCCAGGTGAAAACCCACTCGGCACTGCGTCGCTTCTCGACCTGAGCGAGATCGCCGCCGCCGAACGCAGATGGCTCGCCAGCCTCGCCGAACTTGTGGCACGCCAGACAGCCGAGCGACCGAACGAGTGTTTCGCCCTCAGCCCGATCCTTTGCGTCGTCCTGTCCCTTCGCCGGCTTCGGCAGCGCCGAGAGCTTTGGCGTTTCGGTGGTCGCCTGCAGAAACGCCACGACAGCAGAAGCCTCGTTCGCATCGAGCCCGTAGACCGGCATCGTGCCGTTGTGTCCGGCACTGAGCCGTTTCTGAATCACCTCGGTCGGCAGGCCGGCAACCGCTCGCGACAGATCCGGTGCCGCTGCCGGCTGCGGAATCTTCTCGTCAAGATGGCAGCGGGCACAGCGGTGTGACTCGGCAAGCTGTCGTCCACGTTCAATCGCCGCGAGGTCCGGTCGCCCGCATTCGCGAAACAACAGGTGCGCCGGCAGCGGTTCGAGCGGAAACGTGTCCGACGACCAGTAAAGGTGAACCTCAGCCGCGTCCGACGTCTTCTCAAACTGAACACTCAGCTCACGCAGCCCGAGTTCGGGCGAGAACTCGTCCCCCGAAATCCACTTCGCCGCGGCCGACTCACCCGCAAGCACCGGCTTCCCATCAAGCTGCACGTCGACGCTGCCCGCCACAAACGCATGCAGCCGATACTTCCCCGGCGCCTGCACCAGCAGCACGCCTCGCCACTCAGCCGCGAACGTTCCCTTCACCAGTCGGGCATCCGGTGCCGCGTCCTTCCAGACAAACGAGACTCCCGAGTCAATCCGCTCGATCGA
>JAPOLP010000840.1 GCA_029977045.1 Planctomycetota bacterium | reverse complement strand
CTGTGTCGAGGCGGCGGCTTTGACGGCGGCCATGCTCAGCGAACGCGACCCGTTTCTCCGAATCCCAGGCGGCGGCGGACGAACCGGCGGGCCAGGTGCTGGTGGCGGAAAGGCGTTCGGCAAAGGGCCGCCGCTAGGGAAGAAAGCACAACGGCGGCAGGCAGGGACAAGTGGTCGCGGTGCAGGGGCTGCGGCAGAAGGACGCGACCGAGGCGGCTCGTCGGAGTCGGACATCGTCGATCGAGTTCGGGCTCTGCAGGAGTTCGCGGAACGTGGTACGACAGTGTTTCCGTTTGGAGAGATCAACGTTGGCGCCGCGCGGTTCATGCAGCGGACGCAGGAGCAGCTTGTGCGGGAACTGGACGAGTCGCAGTCGGACAGCGATGAGGATCAGGTTTCCCCGTCGGACGTCGCGCCGTCGGGTGGCGACGTCTGGGACGCGATCCTCGGCGGAGCGGCTCCGGAGTCCGACGACGCGTTGATGCAGGCGTTGCTGGCCGCGTTCCCGGATCGGCTTGTCAAACGTCGCGGGCCGCGAGAGTCGCGGGGTGTTCTGGCGAACGGTCACGGCGTGCGGCTCGGTCCGCAGTGCGGAGTCTCCGATGCCGAGCTGCTGCTGGCGATCGATGTTGACGGCGGGCGTGGCGAGGCACTCGTGCGGAAGGCTTCGGCGGTGCAGCGAGAGTGGCTGCAGGTCGAGCAACTGCGGACAGTGACTGAATCGTTCTTTCACCCGACGCAGAAGAAGGTCGTGTCGAAACGCCGGACGTACTGGGATCAGCTTGTGCTCGACGAGACCGGCATCGAAGTGAAGCCGAACGACGCAACGGCAGAAGTCCTGTTTCGCGAAGCCGTCGCTGCGTGGGAGCAGGTCTTCCCGAGCGACGACGCAGCTCTGACATCGTTCCTGAATCGAGCTGCCAACCTGCGTGAGTGGCTGCCGGAACTCGAACTGCCCGAAGTCGACCGCGCCGTCCTTGAAGACGTGCTGCGGGGCTTCTGTCAGTCGGCGCTGTCGTTTGCAGAGCTGAAATCCGCCCGCTGGCTCGATGCCGTGAAAGGCCGCTTCGACTGGCAGCAGCTTTCCACGATCGACCGCGAAGCTCCGGAGAGACTGCCGCTGTCAAACGGTCGTCAGCAGCGACTGGAGTACGAACCGGGCCGACCGCCAATTCTCGCCGTGAAGATCCAGGACGCGTTTGGCCTGACCGAAACCCCCCGCATCGCTCGCGGCAGAGTCCCCGTCCTGCTGCACCTGCTGGCCCCGAACAACCGCCCGCAACAGATCACCGACGACCTGGCCAGCTTCTGGAAAAACGGCTACCCGCAGGTCCGAAAAGAACTGCGAGGCCGGTATCCAAAACACGACTGGCCGGAGAATCCGCTCGGATGAAGCTTCGCGATCCGGGTGGCCGGGGCTGGCCTGAGCCTGCGAAGGAAGCCCCAGACCATTGACAGTTGAGACGCGGACCGGGGCTTCGCTCGTTCCTCGCTCCAGGCCCGGCCACCCGATCGCCCGCTCAACGCTATAAGCTTGAACGGCGGCTCGGACGCTCCGCGTTCCCAGAGCGCCGCGACGCAGAGCGTGGGAACGAGAGGTTGGTCACTTGCCCTACGACGCTTCGCGGAAACGCAGCGAGGGCTTGTCGACGGTGACCATTGTGTTCGGGGCGATCTGCTTGTTCATAATCGAAACGCTGGCTCCGATGACCGAGTTCGCCCCGATAACGGTTTCTCCGCCGAGGACGGTCGCGTTCGAATAGATGACGACGCCCTCTTCGATCGTCGGGTGGCGTTTCTCGCCGCGGATGATGTTGCCGTCGGCGTCGCGCGGGAAACTGACGGCTCCCAGCGTCACTCCCTGGTACAGCTTGACGTTGGCCGCGATGTGGCAGGTCTCGCCAACGACGACACCCGTGCCGTGATCGATGAAGAACGACGGGCCGATCGTCGCGCCGGGGTGAATGTCGATGCCCGTCCTACCGTGAGCCCACTCGCCGAGCATTCGCGGGATCAGCGGCACGCCCAGCAGGTGCAGCTCGTGCGCGAGACGGTAAATCGTGATCGCTTCCAGACCGGGGTAGCAGAAGATGATCTCGTCATACGCTTTCGAGGCGGGGTCGCCGTCGTGCGCCGCTTCGACGTCACTGGCCAGTGTGCTGCGGATATCCGGCAGCGTCTCGAGGAACTGAATCGCCTTTTCCTGAGCGACCATCTCGAAGTCAGCCATACGGTCCTTGTCACACGGTTCGCCGAGCACGTCGGCGCCGTATCGCAGCGCCCGCGAGATCTGCTCGGTCAGTGAGTCGTGCAGGGCGTCGACCAGATCGCCGACGTAGTAGACGACGTTGTCGAAGTTCAGGTTTTCCCGCTGGCGGTAACCGGGAAACAGGATCTCTTTGAGGTGCTCTGCAATCTCGATCACCTTCCGCGAGTTGGGCAGCGGGCAGTGGCCGAGGTGGTTGATCGATCCGATGTCGTGGTACGAAGCGACGATGCGGTCAGTCAGTTGCGGGATACGGGCTCGCAGCGAAAGGTCGGTAGCCATGACGATCGGGCTTTCTGAAACCTGCGGCAGGGCAGGGTGAAGAAGGTCGGTCCAGGCGGTTCGTCGCGAAGCAGATTCAAAACGGCGGGCTTCGACGCGACCGCGACTGCCGGAGAGCGGGAAAGTTGCTGTCCGGCGCGAGCTTCCGGCCTGAGCGACGTCGTTCAGGCCGGCCCGGTACAGACGCAGTTGCTGGCCAGCGGGCGGATCAGGTAGCGGGAGACAGTGTTTCGCATGGCGAATCTCGATGAACGGACGACCGCCCGAACGTCTCCGCTCGCGCGTTGCAGTCAGCATCGAACGGAGATGCGGCAGAAGTTGAACGATTCCCCCGATCGCGCGACGTCCTGCCGGCAACAGACTAAGAACGACTCGCGAGGGTTCGCCATCCGGAATAACCGGACCTTGGGAGAGATTCCGCTCGAGGGGATGCAGGTTGCCGTAGCGAGGCGTTGGTCAACCGAGATCGTCAGTTCCAGGTAGCGGAACGGCGTAAGCCGTCCGGCCCGAGTGTGCTGGCCTTGGGCCAGAGCGTCATTATGACGATGCCAGGGGCGAATGGATTTCAGGCCCGAAGGGGCGGCCATAAGCAAGCCCAGGGAACGTCGATTGAACGATTACCAAAGCACCGGAGGTGGGGCTTGTTTGGGATTGGGATCCGATACCCAGGGCTGCGCCCTGGCCTCATTTAACAGCCCGTTGAAAAACCAACCTGACTGCTGCCAGGAAGAACGGTATCGTTTTCGATGGAATGGTCAGGGAGGAACCGTGATGGCGATGCGACGGCGAGCAGAGGAGCGGCAGGGGGAGTTGTGGGTGGCGACGCAGGCGT
>JAPOLP010001048.1 GCA_029977045.1 Planctomycetota bacterium | reverse complement strand
TGTACACGGCGGACTGGGGCCGGCAGATGGTGTATCGCCACAACGTGACGCCGAACGGAGCGACGTTCGCCGCCGACCAGCACGAGTTTCTCGGTTTGCCACGGGCGCCGGATCTCGACGTCGATGCGTCGAGCCGGATCGTTGCGGCGAGCTGGAAAGGCGCGACGTTCAAGTACGAAGGCGAGTCCGTCGGCTATCTCGTTCAAGTGACGCCCAAGGGCTACAAGCCGGAACCGCTGCCGAACTTCGAGACCGCCAGCGATGCCGACCTGGTGGCCCTGCTCGAATCGCCGAGCCATCGTCGCCGGCTGGAAGCGCAGCGAACGCTGCTGCGTCGCGGCTTGAACGCCGACTCACGCCGCGGCCTGGAAGCTTTGGCCGGCAACACGCAGAAGCCACTGGCATCGCGAGTTGCCGCAGTCTTCGCACTGAAGCAGGGTCTCGGAGCTGACTCGAACGCGGTGCTGTCAAAACTGGCTGGTCAGGATGCGACGATCCGACCACTCGCGATTCGTGCTCTCGCGGATCGTGCTGTGACGCAAGCCGACGTTCCGGCTGACGCGATCAAAAGCGGCCTGTCTGACAGCAATCCGCGAACGCGGCTCGAAGCGGCAGTTGCGCTGGCTCGGTTGAAGCAGCTCGACGCTGCTGGCGACATGGTCGCTCTGCTTGGCGACGAGGACTCGATCATTGCTCACACGGCAGTGCAGACACTGGTTCGGCTGAAGGCAAGCGAAGCCTGCTTCGCGGCGATCGACGCAAGCGATGCTTCGGCACCCGTTCGAGCCGGCGCGTTGCGAGTTCTGCAGTCGCTGCACGAGATCAGTGTTGTGAACGGGCTGCTGAAACGGCTCGACTCTGAAAACGATTCGACACGGCGGCGAGGTCTGCTGGCGGCGCTGTGCCGGCTCTACAACGTCGAGGGTGAATGGACCGGCAACAGTTGGGGGACTCGTCCGGACACTCGCGGGCCGTACTACCAGCCGGAAGAGTGGGCCGAGTCCGCTCGGATTGGAGCGGCTCTCGAAGCCGAACTGAAGAAGGCTGACGTCGATGACGCGGCGTTTCTGGTGCGCACGGCGACGCTGAACCGGATCGAGCGGGAGAGCTTTGCAAAGATTCTCGAACAGCGGGCGAAGCAGGACGAGCGGTTCATTCCCGTCGTTGTGATCGGACAGGCCGACGGTACCGCACCGTCAGCCGATGCCGTGCCGCTGTTTATCAAGGTGGCAACTGGTGCCGAGGTTGCGGCCGATCTGCGATCTCAGGCCGTTCGATCGCTGCTGAAGGCACCGGGAAGCGATGCGTTCGCGGCGGCCCTGACCGGGCTGCTTCTCCTGCAACAGGACGCCGACGCCGGCAGTCAGTTTGCAGCAGCCCGGAACGCCTTGCAGGATCGCGACACGCTGATCGCTCACGCTCGGGATATCGCCGACCTGGTTGCTGGCGAAGCGCCGACCCGCTCGTGGGCAAACATCGCGCTGCTGCTGCTGTCTGAGCAGAAGAAGCTGAAAGGTCCGGCGGCGAAGGTTGTCGAGAAGTCGCTCGACGGTGACTGGAAGCAGTCGTCGCAGCGACGGATCGATCTGCTGCTGGCTGCGTTGCAGGCGGATCATCGGAGTTTTGAACCCCGGGTTCGTGAGGCTCTTATCGACGAGGATCCGAAAGTCATTTCGGCGGCTCAGCTTGTCGCGGATACCTGGAAGCTGTCGACGGGGCCGGTGCCGGGTGGCCCGAAGATCGAAACACTCAAGCCGGAAGACGCGATCGCTCAGGTCGTTAAGCACGAGATCGGGCCGGGCGACCTCGATTACGGTCGGCAGGTCTTTGCCCGGCTGAAGTGCTCGAACTGCCACACGGTGAAACCGGATGAGCCGCTTCGCGGGCCGTACCTGCCAAACGTTGCGAAGACCTACCGCCGAGATCAGCTTGCCGAAGCCATTCTGCTGCCGAGCAAGTCGATCGCCCAGGGCTTCAAGACGAACATCTTCATTCTGGACAGCGGCAAGTCGCTGACCGGTTTCGTGACCAACGAAGCGGCGACGGAAATCACGATCCGCAACGCCGAGGGACAGGAAATCAAGCTTCCGGTCGAGTCGATCGACGAACGCGTCGAGCAGCAAATCTCCGTGATGCCGGAAGGCCTGGCGAAGAACCTGACGCTCGGCGAACTCGCGGCCCTGATCGAGTACCTCGAATCGCTGGAGTCACTGGCGATCGAGAAGAAGTGACCCATACAAGGCGACTGAAGACGGAACATCGAGCAGCTTTCAGGAGTGGCTGCGCGTCCGAAGTCCAACTGCCGATTCGCCCCGCAGGGGCAGTCCTATGCCAGTCTGGGGCAAAGTGACGCGGAAAAGCCGCATAACGCCGCCCCAGGAAACCAGCCCCAGAATTCATCGAGCCCCGAAAGGGCGGCCCCAATGAGTGGCGAGTTTCGGGCCGCCCTTACAGGGCTCAGCGGTCAATCGGTTTCGTTTTCCCAGGGCGTCGCTGCGCTTTGCCCTGGGCTGG
>JAPOLP010000821.1 GCA_029977045.1 Planctomycetota bacterium | reverse complement strand
GAGCGGAAACGGTGGCGAATGATACGCTGACGATTGCCATCGCCAAGCCGGCAACTTCTTATGGTTGGGATAAGAACTGCTTATGGAACTGTTTCAGCTGCGTTACTTTCTGAAGGTCGTCGAGCTGGGGAATTTCACCCGCGCCGCCGAGGCCAGCAGCGTGTCGCAGCCGGCGCTCAGCCAGGCAATCCAGAAGCTCGAAGACGAACTCGGTCAGCCCGTTTTCGAGCGTCTTGGCCGGCGTGTCGAGCTGACTGACGCGGGACGAATGCTGCTCCCGCGAGCGACTCAGGCCGTGCAACTGGTCGACGAAGCCCGCGCCAGCATCACCGACGACGGCGAATCCGGGCAGATCAGGGTATCAGCAATCCCAACGATTGCCCCGTATCTGCTGCCCTCGGTGCTTGGCGAATTTGCGTCACAGTTTCCGCAGGTTCAGTTCGAGGTCCAGGAAGAGGTCACCGATCAGGTCGTCAAACGGCTGCGGCATGGTGAAACCGACGCCGCGCTGCTGGCCCTGCCGTTCGACTCGACGCATCTCGAAGTCGTCCCGCTGTTTGAAGAAGAACTGCAGCTCGTCCTGCCAGCCGGTCACGAGCTGGCCGATCGCAAGCGGATCACGCTGCAGACGCTGCGCGAGTACCCGTTCATCCTGCTCGACGAAGCTCACTGCCTCTCGGACAACGTGATCAGCTTCTGCCACCGCAAAGCGTTTCAGCCGATCACGACCGGTCGATTTACGCAACTCGCGACTGTGCTGGAACTCGTCGCGCTGGGCCAGGGAGTCTCGTTGGTTCCACAAATGGCCCGCGACACTGACCACGACCCGCGCCGCGTTTATCGCTCGCTGGCTGGGGAACGTCCGACGCGACGAATCGTCTTGAGCTGGAACCCGTATCGCTTCCAGAGCCGCGTGCAGAAACGGTTTATCGAGTTTGTCAAAGCCCGGCTGCAGTAGCCGGCGAGTGAACCAGCCACCGGCGAGCGTGTCAGGCAGGATTCACTTTCATCAAGTAGCCGCGTTCACGCAGAACGCGGGCGTTGAGTGACTTGGAAACTCTTGAATGCCCGCGTTCTGCGCGACCGCGGCTACGGGCCGAAACCTGACGCCTATGCTGGATTTCGGACGTTTGCGGCGATTCGGTCGAGCGTCACGATTTCGGCGCGGTCACCAGCGGCGCGGACAAGGTTGCAGATCAGGCGGACGGTCTGGAAGTCAGGATCTTCGACAACCATGCACGACGGATGACACAGGAAGCCGAACACGCCTCCGGTTTCGATGGCCCACTCGACGGCCAGGCGGACGGCCTTCAGGAAGTGAGTGAGCTTCCAGCGGCGGGTGCGGAAGGCGCCGACGTCGCTGATCGGGCTCATCGGGATTTCGATCAGGCCGGACGGATAGACGAACGGCTGAGCTTCCTGCTGGGCCCGCACGATGTCGTCGTAAACGGCCTGCGAAGGTGGCTCGCCGGTGACTCCGGATTCGTGCCGCGGGTACTTCGAGCTGACCCAGTCGAAGCCCTCGTCCATCAGCATCTGCTGCAGATCGGGCCGGTCGGCCAGTCCGTTGGAAAAGCCGCCGGGTGTCCGGAATCCATTCGGCTTGAGACCCGCCCGCTGCTGCATCGCGGCGGTCGTCAACCGCACGTTGTCACGCAGGATCTTCTCAGTTGTCTGGCCAGCGATCAGCCACGGAGCCCGCTGGAACCGGAACTGCGTCTTCTCGGGCGAGTCAGCCAGCAGGTTGACGTGATCGTAAGTGTGATTCCCGATCGCGTGCCCGCTCGCCGCGATCTCGGTTAGCCATCCGATCTCGGCCTGTTCGAGCACTCGGCCAACCAGGAAGAAGTGGATGACTCCGCCGAGTTCCTTCGCCAGCTTCGCAGCCTCGACCGAGTACCGCTTCGTCGGCTCGTCGAGATTTCCCTTCTGGTAATCCCACTCGGTGTTGTCCCAGGTTGGATAATGACGGCTCATCTCCAGATCGAACGTGATCGCAATCTGAGCCTTTCGCCCGTCGTCAGCTCCGCGAGACAGTCCCGCGACTGCACCCATCAGGCCCGCTGTTGCAACTCCCAGAAAACCGCGCCGTTCGATGCCGCGGGATCTTTGTCCGAGTTCCTCGCTACCGACCGGTTCTCCAACGGAACTGCTCGCCATTGTCACTTCCTCGATCGCCAGACGTGTCTGCCATTGCGAGACACGGTACCTGAAGCGGCCATCAACTCCGAATGAGTACAGCCGCAGGCAGGTTTCTCCGAAAACTGCAGCGACGCAGGAGCCAGGTGGACTCTGTCTGTGGAGGCTCCACGCGGGTTCAGACTTGCTGCGAGTTTCGGAGAAACTCGCCTACGGCTGGGGTGTTGTGAGGCAACCACGAAAAGCTCGAAATGACACAAGATGGATGCTGTTCCTGTCGTGGTTTCTTGTGCTTTTCTCTGGGGAGAGCTCGAACAAAGAACGGCGCCGGCCTGCTCGAGTTCGGCTGCGGATTGGTTGGCTGTACCGCCTCGACGGCGCTGACAGTCGAGAGATCGTGTTGACGTGTTTGGGTAGAAAAGGTAACCCAGACTACCTGACTGGACCGATAGCGGTCAGGGAACAACTGTTTGATCGTCGGGCTCGGATGTCCGGCATTCTGCTCACTGGAACCGGCATGGAGGCCGCGGGTCATGCGAATTGTCAGCTCATTTGCAGTTCTGTTTCTAGTCGCGTCACTGACGGGCTGTGCCACGCAGGCTCAGCACACGGCGATGGTCGTGTCGAACGTGCATCTGGTGAACCACCACGCGAACACCGTGGCCACGACTGTTTCGGGCGGCGAAAAGACCAACCCGCTGTGGACGTCGGAGATTTCCAGCGAGGGCTACAAGCAGGCTCTCGACCAGTCGCTGCGTGAGTCTGACCTGTTCTCAGGGATCAGCCAGGGCAGCGGCAGCGATTATGAGTTGACGGTGCAGCTGTCCAAGGCGAAGCAGCCGATGGTCGGGCTGGGAATGACCGTGCGGCTGTCGGCGGACTGGAAACTGTCGCGAACCAGCGATGGCCAGCCGGTCTGGCAGGAAACGATTGACAGCGAATACACGGCGAAGTTCACCGAGAGCGTGATCGGGTACGAGCGACTCCGAAAGGCCAACGAAGGAGCCGTCCGCGAAAATATCCGCAAGGGCATGGAGCGTCTGTCGTCCGTCTCGCTGCAGCAGAGCAACATTCAGCTGACCGGAGCGTCCGCGACTCCGCCGCAGGTTCACTGATTTCCGGAGCCGGGAAGTCGCTGCTTAAAACAGGGTGACATGCTTAATGGCGCCCGGCGAAGTTTTTAACCGCCCAGTGCGCTGAGGTGTCGCAGAGAAGTGGGAGCCTCTCTGTGGCCTCGGCGCCGTTTTGATTGCTGTCGTGCTGTTTTGCTTCCTTATCGCTTTTGACGGTCGTCTTCCGTTTTTT
>JAPOLP010000803.1 GCA_029977045.1 Planctomycetota bacterium | reverse complement strand
GGGCCCTTCATTGGAAGCAGCGGGTTTTCGAGAGCTTCGAGCCGCACTGCGGTGACGGCTCCGGAAACTCCTTCGGGAAGATTGGCCTTCACGATGAAAACGTCCTGAGCTGGAACGTTGCCGTTACCGCCAACGAGGATCGAGGACTCGTCGATCATGTTCAGCGTCGCGCCGGCTTCCGACACGGCGTCGGTGGGTTTCAGCAGAGCCCAGTCTGCAACGGGCAGTTCGAGTTGCGTCTTTTCCCAGTCACCCTGACCGGCGGCTCGCGCGGCGTCGTGCTCCTTGAGCTGCTTGTCGAGTTCGGCCAGCTCCTGCTTCACGCGAGTTTGAGCTGCAGCCTGTTCTTCAGTCGGGAGCGGGAGGTTCGGTTCGTCGGAGTTATTGAACAGCGCGAAGAGCTGGTAGTACTCGCGCTGCGTGAACGGGTCGTACTTGTGGACGTGGCACTGAGCACAGCCGATCGTGATGCCCAGGAACGCCGCTCCGGTCGTGTTGATGCGGTCAACGACCGACTCGACCCGGAACTGCTCCTGATCGGTACCGCCTTCCTGATTGATCAGCGTGTTGCGGTGAAAGCCTGTCGCAACGATCTGGTCGCGCGTCGCCTCCGGCAGCAGGTCGCCCGCGAGCTGCTCGATGACGAACTGATCGAACGGTTTGTTCTCGTTGATCGACTTGATGACCCAGTCGCGGTACGGCCAGATGGACCTCGGCCCATCGATCGTGAAGCCGTTCGAGTCCGCATAGCGAGCGATGTCCAGCCAGTGTCGCCCCCAGCGTTCGCCATACCGAGGCGACGCGAGCATCCGGTCAACCAGCCGTCCGTAAGCGCCGGCGTCGGCATCCGTCTGAAACGCGGTAACTTCTTCCGGCGTCGGCAGGACTCCAAGCAGGTCGAGCGACAGCCGTCGAATCAGCGTCGACCGGTCGGCCTCACTCGACGGAACCAGCTTCTCTTTATCGAGCCGCGCGAGCACGAACCGGTCGATCTCATTCTGAACCCACTCAGGCCGCGAGACAGCCGGCAGTTCAGGACGCAGAACCGGCTGAAACGCCCAGTGATCACTCTCCGGTCGACCGTCTTCTGAAGGGACATCCTCAGCGCCGCCTTTTGCTCCCTGATCGATCCACTTCTGAATCAGTTCGATCTGCGTCTTGTCGAGTGGCGGCTGGCCTTCCGGCATCTGAGCAACTTCGCCCTCACCGACCAGCACCTTGTAAAGCAGGCTCTCCGCCGACTTCCCCGGCACGATCGCCGCCCCGCGATCGCCACCGCGAACCAGCAGCGAACCAAAGTCGAGCCGAAACCCGGACTCAGCCTCATCCGGCCCGTGACAGCTCACGCAGTACTTCTGCAGAATCGGCTTGATCTGCTTCTGAAAGTCGACAGCCGAATCATCCGCCGAAAGCTCCGTCGACAGACTGAAGCCAACAGCCGCCACACAGACCAGCCGCAACACAACGCTCAAACGGCACATGCCATTGCCTCGGTTTTTGTCAGCAGCGACGTCGCAAGCCACCTCGCAACGCTCCGCCGATCAATGCTCATGGATGCCAGACATTCTGTCGGGCCGGAGCTGATCGGGCAAATGCCAGCAGGTCCGCTCAATCGTTTCAGGCTGTCGGAGCGTGGTGACTGCTGTCTTCAAGAGCGAGGCCAGGAACACTGGCGACTATCAATCGAAAACCTCGATTCGTAACCGGGGGGCGGTCGATCTGAAGACGTCTCTACCACTTCCCGGCTGATGCTGCGCCATGAGTTACCCGTCGATTCGCCACAATCCGGACAACCGGCACTTCTTCCTGTCGCTGGCGGGAGTGCTCGTCGGTTTCGGCGTGCTGATGGTTCACAGTGCGAGCATCACGTCGTGGCCGACGGAATTCGAGCGGGTTTACCTGACGAAGCACCTGCAGTTTCTGACGGTCGCCGTTCTGGCCGCGACCGCCGCCGGTTGTCTGCCGGCGCGATTCTGGTTCAAGGCTGCTCCGTGGTTGTTCGTTACGAACCTGCTTCTGCTCGGACTGGTTCTCGTGCCGGGGATCGGAACTGAGGTCAACGGGGCTCAACGCTGGTTACGGTTTGCCGGGTTTTCGATGCAGCCGTCCGAGCTGGCCAAGCTCACGCTGCCGCTGTTTCTGGCGAGGACCGCGATCCTGGCTCGCGAACGAATCCGGCACTTCTTCTTTGGCACCGTTCCGTTTGTCGTCCCTGCCGTGCTGACGCTCGGACTGGTGATCCTCGAACCGGACCTCGGCACGACCGTCTTCCTGGCGGGATCGGCGGCGCTGACGCTCTTTTTTGCCGGCTGGCCGATTCACAACTTCATAATCGGTGCGAGTGCCGCCGTCTCGGGCGTCGTCTTTCTGATCATCTCGCAGCCTTACCGACTGCGCCGCGTCACCGACTTTGTCTCCGTCTGGACCGACTTCGCGAACAGCGATGCGTGGCAGTTGCGGCAGTCGCTGATCACGCTGGGCTCGGGCGGCTTCTGGGGAGTCGGGCTCGGTCGCGGCCAGCAGAAGCTCAGCTTCCTGCCGGAATCGAACACCGACTTCGTGTTCGCGGTCGTGGGTTAGGAACTCGGACTGGCGGGAACCGTTGGACTCTGCCTGCTGTGGTGCGGCATCTTCTGGACGGGAGTGCGACTGTTCCGCTCGCTGCCGGGCAACTGCTTCGCGTCGGTCGTCTCGCTGACGCTGCTGACACAGATCGTCGGCCAGGCTCTGCTGAATGCCGCCGTCGTCACGGCACTCGTCCCGACGACCGGCATCCCGCATCCGCTGGTGAGTTACGGCGGTTCGAGCCTCGTGGTCACCGTCGTATCGTTCGGCATCATCGTGAGCCTGTCCCGAGCCGACCGCTGCACCGACGCCGTCGTGCTGAAGTAGCAGCAAAGCAGCACGGCGCTCCACGACGTCAGCCTCGGCTGCCCTGTGTCTGTCCACTTCCCGCTGCTGGTGCTGCAGGTGCTACAGGTACTGCAGCCGCTGGCTTCGCGCCGGTCTTCTCAAGCTGAGCCCGCACATCGAAGTATCCCGCCCAGCAGAAGAAGCCCACCACGGCGATCAGGAGCAGCGTGACGACCGTTGAACTTCGTCCCGCAGCCCCGATCCGCTTCTCGCTTCCGTTCAGAAAGATCAGAGCTGCGGCGAGGATCGGCATGAACGCCGCTCCAACAATGCCATACGCAAGCTGCACTTTGTCGAACGAGACCAGCAGTCCGGCAGCCGGGACGATCGCGATTGCCAGCAACGCAGTTCGATAGCCCCGCGAGGATGTCTCAAGCGAGTGGCTGGCTGCGTTGGGTTTCTCGCCCCGCAGCAGAGCCAGCGAATCGGCGAACAGGTACGGCACGCTCTGCCAGACACCGAGCATACTGCTGAAGACGGCTCCCCAGGCTCCGGCGAGAAACGCGATCCTCGCCGTCGGTCCGGCCTGCCCGAGTGACTCAGCCAGCCGCTCGCCAAGCAGCACGACGAGCGACGCACCCTTTGCTCCGTCGATCTCCAG
>JAPOLP010000969.1 GCA_029977045.1 Planctomycetota bacterium | reverse complement strand
GTCGACGAGTACATCCCGGCTCGGTTCCGGCACGGGCAGTTGCGGCAGATTTATCAGGCTCTGGAAAAGGCCGAGGGTGGCAAGTCGACGGACCTGACAAAGCCGCTGGAACGAGTCGCCAGCCAGATGCGGAAGCGCGGGATGGTGATTCTCATCTCGGACTTCCTCGCGCCGATCGACGGGCTGGAACGGGATCTCGGGTATCTGGCGTCGAGCGGGCATGAGCTGGTCGTCTTCCAGGTGCTCGATCCGCAGGAACTGAACTTCGAGTTTGAAGACGCGGCCCTGTTCACGGACCTCGAAACCGGACGGCAGCTTTACATCGATCCCGGCCAGGCTCGCGCGTCGTACCGGAAGAAGCTCGACGAGCACCTGGCCGCCGTGAAGAAGTCGTGCGAGAAGCTGGGGGCGGTTTACGAACTCACGACGACCGACCGACCGCTGGAACTGGCGTTGACGGAGTTCTTCGTTCGGCAGCAGCACCAGCGGGCGAATGGCGGGCGGGTCCGGCAGCGACGCAGCTCAGGGAGGGCCGGATGAGTTTCCTGACGCCGCTGTATCTGGCCGGGCTGATCGCCATCGCGGGGCCGATCCTGTTTCACATGATCCGCCGCACGCCGAAGGGGCAGGTGCCCTTCAGCACGCTGATGTTCCTGGAACCGTCGCCGCCGAAAGTCACCAGCCGGTCGCGGATCGAACACTGGCTGCTGCTGCTGTTGCGAGCCGCCGCGGTCATCCTGCTGGCGATGGCATTCTCACGACCGTTCCTGCGACAGGCTGAGGATCAATTGGTTGCTTCGTCCGGCGAACGGGTCGTCATTCTACTCGACACGAGCGCGAGTATGCGTCGCGATTCGCTGTGGACCGACGCGGTCGCCGAATGTCGCAAGACGATCGATGCTCTGGCCGACGACGACACCGCGGCGCTGTACACGTTCAATCAGTCGCTGCAGAAAGAACTCTCGATCGAGGACTGGCAGCAGCTTGATCGCGGCCAGGCAAAGGCGCTTCTGCTCAAGCGGCTGGACGAACTCAAGCCCGGCTGGGGCGGCACGGACATCGGTGAGATCCTGCCCGACGCCGTGTCGGCGGCGATCGAGACTTCCGAAGAAAACAAAGCAGCCGTTGCGACGCGGATCGTGCTGATATCCGACCTGCAGCGAGGCAGCCGCGTCGACGCGCTGCAGGCGGTCGAGTGGCCGGAAACGCTGACCGTCGACGTCCGGCTCGTCGCGACGAAGAAACGCTCGAACGCCGGCGTGCAGATCGTCGGCGACACGCGCGGTGATCGCGGCCTGCGAGTGCGGATCGAGAACTCGCTCGATTCCACACTCGACCGTTTCGACGTCCTGATCGGCGACGCGGCGGCGAAGTCGAGTCTTCCTCAAGTGGTGCCCGCCGTCGTGCAGGCGTCGCAGGAAGCTGCTTCGTCTGAGATTCAACAGGTCTCGCTGGAAACGACGGCGTCAGAACCGTTCGCGCGGCGCGGCGTGCTCGTCCCGCCGGGGCAGAGCCGCATCGTGCGGTTTGACGATGTGCCGGACGAATGGCTCGGCGTTGAAGTCTCGCTGACCGGCGACGAAACGAGTTTCGACAATCGCGTCTGGAGTGCCCGCCTGCAGCCGGCGGTGGTTCCCGTCGTTTATTACGGAGCTGGCGCGAAGAACGATCCCGAGTCGCTGCGGTTTTACGTCGAGGGAGCGCTGCTGCCGACGCCGGAACGCACGATCGATTTCGTATCAGCAGACGAAACGCTGGCCGAGGCCGCTCTGCAGACGCAGGGGCTGATCATCGTCGCGCGGGAACTGACGCCGGACGAAGCTCAGTCAGTCCGCGCCGCCGTGCAGCGAGGATCGCATGTCGTCTCGGTCGGACAGTCAGTCGTCGAGTGCCGCCAGGCGTTTGAACTCGCCGGCCAGTCGGCACCCGAAGTCGCAGAAGCTGACGTCAGCAATTATGCGATGCTCAGCGACGTCGACGTCACGCACCCGCTGCTGTCTGCGTACGCCGACGCCAAGCTTGCGAACTTCACCAGCCTGACGATCTGGAAGCACCGGACGATCGCGGGCCTCGACTTCGGCGCGAAAGAGGAAACGAAACTCAGTTCGCTGGCGAAGCTTGACGGTCGATCCCCGGGGATTGTCGAACTCGATGCTGATCCCGGTCGCGTGACGCTGTTCACGTTTGGCTGGTTTGACGATCAGAGCAACTTCTTCCGCTGGTCACGCTTCCCTCCGCTGCTGAAGGAACTGGTCGATGCGACGCCGGGGCGGATCGAAACGCCGACTCGGCTGACGGTCGGTCAGTCGGTCGCGCTGTCGGACTTCGCAGGGAAGCTCGCGAACCAGGTCAAAGTGACGCCGCCTTCGGAAACGTGGTCGTCGTCGCAGGACAGTGCGGCAGAAGTGCCGCTGACCGAGCCGGGTATCTACCGGCTGAAGTGGGACTCTGAAAACGGCACGCAGGACGTGCGGCTGGCGGCGAATCTTGATCCGCTGGAAAGCCGGACGTCACCTTTGGGGCTCGATGAGCTGATCGCTCTGGGCGTGCCCGTCAGTGAGAATTCGGCTCCGTTGTCTCTCGAAGAGACGCGGCAGCTTCAGGCTCGTGAGCTGGAGTCGCGGCAGCGGTTCTGGCAATGGATCATCTTTGCGGCACTGCTGCTGCTGCTCGCCGAAAGCTGGCTCGCGGGCCGGCTGACGTCGACAGCGGCAACGACCGAATGAAATGCGAAAATGACTGTCTAACACGTTGAAGAGAACCGGAGATACTCGATGCAGAAAACGATGACGACTCAACTACGCCGCAGGCGTTTGACCCAACAGCCTGGGGTCGCCGCGCAGCGGCGCACCCCAGGTTCGGTGGGCTCAGCACT
>JAPOLP010001001.1 GCA_029977045.1 Planctomycetota bacterium | reverse complement strand
GAGGATTCTCGTATAGCGATGACCGTGTCCGGCTGAAGCTGGTACGGGCGCCGCTGACCAGTTCGGGGGAGTGGGCGCATCTTTACGGGCGGCCTGACAACAGTGCGTTCAGTGGCGAATCGCTCGGGCACGCGAAGTCGACGTCGGACCTGACGCTGCAGTGGATCGGTCGTCCGGGGCCGCGTTACCAGTCGGACCGCAGCGGTCGGAAGCCTTCACCGCTGAGTACCGCCGGTCGGCTGTTTCTGCAGGGACTGAATCGGATCGTCGCCGTCGACCATTTCAACGGATCGATTCTCTGGTCGCTGGAGATTCCGGACTTTGAGCGTTTCAACATGCCGCGCGATTGCAGCAACTGGTGCACGGATCGTGACCACGTTTACGCAGTCGTGCGCGACCGGCTGTGGGTGATCGATGCGGCGACCGGCGACGTGCGGCAGCAGATTCCGGTCTCGGACCCGGCTGCAAAGCAAGCGGCGGGATCGCCGACTGACGCGGAAGAGACGATCACGTTTGACTGGGGCTTTGTGGCTCGCGAAGGCGACGTGCTGATCGGATCGGCGGTTCGCAGTGGATCGTCCTGGACCGGCTTCTGGGGCAAGCAGGGCTGGTATGACCAGACCGCCGGGCCAGAGACTTTCAAGATCTGCAGCGACCGGTTGTTCGCTCGCAACCCCGAGACGGGCGAGCTGCTGTGGGAACGGTCGAGCGGCGTCGTGCTGAACTCGACGATCACGATCGCGGACGGCGTTATCTACTTTGTCGAGTCGCGAAACGAGGATGTGATCAACGATCCGACGCGGCGGATCGGTTCGAAGAAGCTCTGGCAGGATCAGTATCTGGTCGCCGTCGACGCCGTCACCGGTTCGGTTCGCTGGGAGAAGCCGATCGATACGGAAGACGGGGACGTCGCGTTCTACCTCTCGCACGCGAACGGGAAGCTGGTCACTGTCGCGTCGACCGCCGAGAAGTTTCACATCGACGCATTCTCAGACCAGGACGGCAGCCATCTGTGGAAGCAGTCGACGACGTGGTTTGAGAACAAGGGCGATCATGGCAAAGCGCTGTCGAGACCGGCGATCGTTGGCGACCGGATCTTCCTGCGCCCCAACGTGCTGTCGCTGGCCGACGGGAAGTTGCTCGACGTCAAGATGCCCGGCGGTGGCTGCGGAACTTATGCCTGCACGACGGACGCATTGTTCTTCCGAGCGGGCAACGTGACCGTTTGGGATGCTCAGGCCGGCAAGGCGTCCGACTGGGCGAGGCTGCGTCCGGACTGCTGGCTGAGCACGATCCCGGCAGGCGGAATGCTGCTATCGCCGGAAGGCGGAGGCGGTTGCAGTTGCGGCGGCTGGCTGGAGACGTCGATCGGCTTTATGCCGACCGCCCACCGGCAGGGAACAATGCAGCCACGCGAGTAAAATACTGACTGAAGCGTCGCCGCGACCGAACTCGTCCGTGAAACAGTGCTCTTTCACCTGGAATTCAAAAACGCATCAAGCGTCTTTCTCTCAAGAGCACCCGCCATGTATACGCCGTCCGCGTTTGCCGTTTCCGACCGGAACATGCTCCACAAGTTCATCCAGGCACATGGCTTTGCGACGCTCGTCTCCAGCGCTGGCGAAGCCGCCGATGTGAGCCATCTGCCGCTGCTGCTCAACCGCGAGGCCGGCGAACACGGGCAGCTTGCCGGCCACTTCGCGAAAGCGAATCCACACTGGAAGGGACTCGACGGCCGAAACGTGCTCGCGATCTTTCACGGGCCGCACGCTTACGTCTCGCCCACCTGGTACGCCGAGCAGAACGTTGTTCCGACCTGGAACTACGTCGCTGTCCACGCCCGTGGAACACTGAAGCTCGAGCATGACCGCGATCGATTGCTCGACATCGTGCGACAGTCCGTCGAAGTCTACGAAGCAGCGATGCCGACACCCTGGCAGCTCGGTTCCGCCGAGCCGGCATTTATCGACAAACTGCTCGACGCCATCGTCGGCTTCACGATCGACATCGAGCAGCTCGAAGGCAAATGGAAGCTCAACCAGAACCACTCGCCTGAACGTCAGCAACGAGTGATCGCGGGACTGCAATCGCGCCCCGAGACGGGTTCGCAGGAAGTTGCAGGTCTGATGGCAAGCAACCTTGAAATACACCCGTAGCGAGACTGGCAGGCTGCTTGGCTACTTCTTTGGCCGGTAGCTATGCGTTGCCTGGCCGAAGACGGCTTCGGCGGCTTCCATCAGGGTTTCGGACAGCGTCGGGTGCGCGTGGATGCTGTCTGCGAGGTCGCGGGCGACGAGGCCCATTTCGACGGCGATGACGGCTTCCGCGATCATCTCACCCGCTCCGGGACCGACCATACCGACGCCGAGCACTCGTTCGGTCTTCGGCTCTGTAATCAGCTTAGTCAGACCTTCTGTCCGCGACAGCGTCTGAGCGCGACCGGAAGCCGCCCACGGGAAGCGGACGACGTTAACCTCCCGGCCTTCAGCCTTCGCTTCGTTTTCCGTGATGCCACACCAGGCGAGTTCCGGGTCGGTGAAGACGACAGCCGGAATGGCGACGTTGTCGAACTCAGCAGGTTCGCCGAGCAACGTTTCGACGGCGACTTTCGCTTCGCGCGTTGCCTTGTGAGCGAGCATCGGCTCGCCGGCAACGTCACCAATGGCCAGCAGGTTCGGATCGGCGGTCCGCTGGTTCTTGTCGATGACGATGAAGCCCTTATCGTCGATCTGAACCTT
>JAPOLP010000018.1 GCA_029977045.1 Planctomycetota bacterium | reverse complement strand
GCAGATTGCCGACGGACGTCCGCTCGCGGAAGCGATGAAGACTCACCCACACGTCTTCAACGAGCTGAGCATCAGCATGGTGCGGGCCGGTGAAGAAGGTGGCTTTCTGGAAGACTCGCTCAAACGCATCGCCGGCTTTGTCGAGAAGCAGGAAGAGCTAAAGAGCCGAGTTCTCGGAGCACTGGCCTATCCGGCGTTTCTGCTGGGAGTCGGGGCACTTGTCGTCACAGGGATGATCGTATTCTTCGTCCCGAAGTTTGCTCCGTTGTTTGATCGAATGCGAAGCGAAGGAACATTGCCGGCAGCGACGATCCTGTTGCTGGACTTCAGCTACTTTCTCCGCGTGTACGGTGCCTGGATTCTGATCGGAGTCTGTGCTGTGCTGCTTGGACTCCGTCAGCACCTGCAATCAGCGGATGCCAGGCGACACATCGATCGACTGCGTCTGCGCGTTCGCGGTGTCGGCGGTGTTGTTCGCAGTCTTGCAATCGCCCGATTCTGCCGGGTTCTGGGCACGCTGTTGATGAACGGAGTCCCGCTGCTGAAGTCGATGCGCATCGCACGGGACGCCACCGGCAATGTCGTTCTCAGCCAGGCCATCGCTCAGGCAGCAGAGAATGTTTCCGCCGGAAAATCGCTCGCGGAACCACTGCGTGCCTGCGGCGAGTTTCCTCGCGAAATCCTCGAAATCATCTCAGTCGGTGAGCAGTCGAACCGTCTCGAAGTGGTCCTGCTCAACCTTGCCGACAAACTCGAACAGCGGACGCAGCGAAAGCTCGACGTCCTCATGAAACTGCTCGAACCAGGCCTGATGCTTGTCATGGCGGTCATCATCGGATTCCTGGTCATCGCGCTGCTGATGCCGGTCTTTGAAAGTTCTGGAGGTCTGTCGTGAGAAAGAATCGACTACGTGCGAGAAGTCGGAAGAGAGAGGCCTTCACGCTGATTGAAGTGCTGCTCGTTCTGGCAATCATGGGAGCGATCATGTCGATGGTCGTGCCCAAACTTCTGGGACGTCAGCAGCACGCCAATGCCGATGCGACTCGAATCAGCATTCGCGGCGTCGAGCAGGCTCTGAAGCTGTATGCCCTTGATCATGGCGGCGAGTACCCCGGCACCAGCGACGGGCTGCAGCCACTGGTGCAGTCACCTGGGCCTCGCGACTTCCGTTGGCGGGGGCCGTATCTGGAGAAGGCTCCAATTGACGCATGGGGATCGCCCATCGAGTACGTCTTCCCAGGTCGGAACAATCCCGGCGGCTTTGATGTCGCGTCGCCTGGCCCCGACCGCGTTACCGGGACGGACGACGACATCGGAAACTGGGAAGCGTCATGAGGTCGATGACTCGCCCCGCTGCCGCGTGTGAAACTTCCGGCGCGACGTTATCCGCCGCTGGTCGCTCGCGGTGCGCTCGTCGAGACGGATTTACGCTCATCGAACTGCTACTTGTTCTTGCAGTCCTGACGGTACTGGCTGGCTTGACGCTTCCAGCGATGGCCCGCTGGCAGCGAGGCAGCGAGGTGAATCAGGCAGCTTCTGAATTCCGAGATGAACTCCTGCGGCAGCGTGTGCTCGCCATTCGCGAGGCATATTCGGTCACGGTTGAGATTCCGGATAACAACTCTCAATACCGGGTCCTGACGACTGACTCGCTCGGGACGGTAATCGGAGACGAAATACGACATCTGCCGTCAGGAATTCTTTTCGAGCGAGGTCCGGAACTCGGCTCGATCACGTTTCACGCCGACGGAACTGCATCTGATGCCGCACTCCTGCTCGACGACCAGCACGGAAATCGCGCGTCGATCAACGTTGACCGCCTGACTGGCAGCGTTCGCAGCCGGGAAGGAGACCTGCGATGAAGAAGCGTCTGTCTCCGACATCGAAACATCGAAATGGCTTCACGCTTCTGGAAGTCCTGCTGTCGGCAGTGATTCTAGCCGCTTCGCTGGCAGCACTGGGACAATTGATCTCGAACGGAACGACGGCAGGTATTCGCAGTCAGCGGCAGACCGAAGCAGCGATTCGCTGTCAGTCGAAACTCGATGAACTGCTGGCGGGAGTAGAGGTACTGCGAACGGTTTCAGAGACACCGTTTGCCGATAGCAGTCGCTGGTTATGGAACGCTGAAGTGCAGGCCACGAGCGCGAGTCTGCGGCGAGTGACGGTCTCGGTCAGAAACGCAGACTCAACGAGCGTCGACTTTACGCTGACGCGACTCGTTCGTGTCCCTCGAGTTGGGAGAGCGGCATGAAACGGCTCGCATCTGCCCGACGAACAGTTCTCGTTACGGCTGCGCACGTGGCAGACGACCGGCATCGTCGCGGATTCACGTTGATCGAAATGCTGGTCGCACTGGCACTCAGTGCGGTTGTGATTTCGTCCGTTTACGGAGCGATCCATCTGCAATGGAAAGTGCGGACAGCAGGCGAGGCTCGGGTCGACCTCGCTCGGCGCGCTCAAGGAGCGGTTCTCGATCTGACGTTTGACCTGAGAGGCTGCCGCCGACCAGTTGTCACGGTCGGCGAGAACGGCTCAGACACGGCAGATACCGATAGTCCAACTGGCAACGGGATGCCGCACTCAGAGCTGTTTCCGATCAAGGCTCCAGAGATCACTGAGCGGGTTCTGCAGTTTGACTCACTCCACGAAAACGTTCGATTGATCGAGTTCGTGGGTCGGTCCGACGCGATGCTGCTCACCATTGACCGCGGAAACTCGCGGTTTCCATCAACAGGTTCTGAGGTGCAGATTGACTCAGCGAGGCAGGTCTGCTGGTTCCTGAATTCCGGCCGTAATGTTCGGATTCCGTACGGCATTTCTGAGCCGCATCGGTATCAGGCTGAGATGCGTGGGTCGGCGGTTCCACACGGGCTTGTTCGTGTCGAATTGCCAATGTTGCCTGAAGAGTTCAGACGGCAGAGGGACGTTACTCCGGAAAATTCATCGTGGACCGTCATCGATGATTCCGTCGCAGCGGTTCGACTGCGTTACTTCGACGGAGCCACCTGGCAGTCGTCATGGGACAGCAGCGAGTCCACCCAGTTGCCTCTCGCTGTCGAAGTCTCCTTGTCGCATCGGCACGATTCTCAATCCCGGCCCGAGCTTTCGTCGGCTGTTTCTGCGAGCGTCGTCATTCGGATACCTCAGGCTGGAGGTGTCCGATGATTCGCAATCGCTCTATTCGAGCACTGCATTTGCGAGCGGCCTCAACAGCGTCGAGACCTGCCAGTGCTGTCGTAACGTCGATTCTGAGCAGAACCTGGCGACGGCCACAGGCTGATGATTCGTCGCGGACCGGCTCTGTGCTGATTCTCGTCCTCGTTGTGGTCGTCCTGCTGAGTTACTCGGCGTATTCGTTTTCCGAGTTGATGATCGCTGAATACGCAGCCACTTCGGCCCTGGGAAACCAGATTCGGACGCGAGCGCTGGCGGAGTCGGGAATCGACGCTCTCACGGCGGCATTCGACAACGCGGAAGGTAGCGATCAGAGCCTTTGGACTGACGGTGAGCTACGTTTTCGCCATCAGCCTGTCGACGACATCGGTCACGCTGTCGGCAGGTACTCGATCGTGCAGCGTCTGCCCTCATTCGGAGATCAGGCGGTCACGTTTGGTCCGGTCGACGAATCGTCGAAGCTCAATCTCATTGCACTGCCGCTCGATAATCATCGACGGACTCAGTCACGCAATCGGTTGCTGGCATTGCCAGGCATGACCGAAGCCATCGCTGACGCAATTCTCGACTGGATGGACGAAGACGACGAACCATCAGAATTCGGTGCCGAGTCCGAATGGTACGCCACGCTGTCTCCTCCCCGTCTGCCAGCTCAGCGACGCCTGAACTCGCTCAACGAGCTTCTGCTCATACGAGGAGTCACGCACGAACTGCTGTACGGTGAAGATGGCAACCAGAATGGGCGTCTCGACCCGAATGAGAACGATGGGGGCCGCAGTGAGCCTTCCGACAATGCAGACGGAAAGCTCGATCGTGGCTGGGTTGATCTCGTGACGCTTCACAGTCGTGAGGCGGCAACGCCAGCGGGACGACCAGCTCGCATCAACGTCAATCGCCCGGACTTGCCCGAACTGTTCGATGATCTGGAGTCGTCGCTGGGTGAGGAGGCAGCTCAATTCATCGTGGCCTGGCGGCTGGCCGGCAGTGCATTTGGAACGGATTCGCAGCGGGTCGGCAGTGTTTCCACCGGATCGACCTCAGGCGGACTTGCGGCTGAGCGGAGACGGCGGCTTATGGAGTCTGCCCAGGATCGCCTGCGACGACAGCTCGGACGAGACGATGCAGCAGAGGCGGAAGACTTCGATCAGAAAGAAGCGAATGAGGCAGCTCTCACCGGAAATGAGATCGTCAAAGGCGGCATCAATCTCAGCCGGAAGCCAGCCTACGCGATTCGATCAGTGTTCGATCTGATCGGGACGACGGTGAGAATCGATGTAGATCGACGTGACACGGTTCTGAAGAGTCCGTGGGCTGGCGATCCGGGAAGCGTCGAGGAGGCGGTCGCGTTGCTGGAGAGCCGGCTCACCACAACTGACGACGCATTCATCGCCGGAAGGATCAACGTCAATGCTGCACCACTGGCAGTGCTGCGCAGCGTTCCGGGAATTAACGAGTCGCTGGCTCAATCCATCTTGGCCGGTCAACGCCGAGCGCGAGGTAACGGCGAAATCTGCCGCCGTCATCAGACAATCGCCTGGCTGTTTGTTGAGGGGATCGTTGATCTGCGACAGCTTCGCAGCCTTGTTCCGTGGCTGACAACGCGCGGTGATGTCTTCCGTGGAATCTCGATTGGACACATCGACGGGCACCGTGTGACGTCGACGATCGAATTTCTGATCGACAGCTCCGGCGACACGACGACGATCCTGCAACTGGCCGATCAGGAGCCTTCCGCTCTGCCAGTGCATTCATGGTAAGAGGAAATCGAATGAGACTAACCATCGAAGGACTGAAGCCGCTGGCTCGACGACTGATCGGGAACGGTTCGTCGCAGGCAGCGGCAAAGCAAAGACTGGGCGAAGTCATTGCACTGGAAGTCGGTGCGGATGGCTTCTTTGCCGCGAAGACACAGAGCCGATCGACTACGGAAGTTGTGTCCGCGACACGGTCCAACTGGCCTGAGTCTTTTGACTGGCAGAGAGAACCTCGCCTGGCCGGAGAATGGCTTCGCGAACAGCTCGATGCTGCGCACATGAAATGTCGCGATTGCGTACTGGTCCTGCCTCGCCGGGATGTCACGCTGCGGCTCCTTCAACTTCCGGAAATCGAAACAGAAGAACTTGTCCCCCTGGTCAGGCTGCAGGCGGAAAGCCGCCTGTCGCAGCCGATTGAGTCCCTCGCAGTCGACTTTGTGCCCGTTCCGAATTCGCTCGACGGCCAACAGGACGTTGTTCTCCTCACCGCACTGCAGAGCAGGATCACGGTTCTTTCAGAAGTCGCTCAAGCCGCCGGATTGAGGCTGGTTGTCGCAGTTGCCGGAGACCTCGCGATACCGGCAGCAGTCGGTCCGGACACGACAGGACTGACGCTGGATGTGATTCTGAGCAACGCAAGTACTGATCTGATTCTGAGCGTTGCCGGTTGCACCGTGGCATCGATGGCGATCCCGGTCTCGAATCAACCGGCAACCGTCGAGCAGTCAGCGCGACGAATCGCGGCTTCCTCCGATCGTCTTCTCGCATCTCTTCCGACAACAATGAGTTCGGGTTCTGTCTCACTGATTCGCGTCCATTCGGAAAGAGAGCCAGACAGGCTGGTGCGATCTCTTTCAGAGCACACGGGCCAGAGAGTGGTCTCAGTCCAACAGGCCGGCAGTACGTCATCCGCCCATCTAAGGGCCACGGCTGCAGTCGCCTCGCTGTCGCACTCCGCTTTCGCACATGACTTTCTGCATCCACGGCAGCCGGTCAATCACACCACGGCTTTTCGGCGGCGCGTGGTCCGCTGGGCAGTCGCCGCGAGTCTGCTGGCGAGTTGTCTCGGCTGGTGGCTGTACGAGGAAAATTGTGCTGCAGCGGATCGGATCGCTGCTCTGCAGGAACAGGAGCGGCAGCTTGGTGAACTGATTGAACGCGGTCAGTCCGTCATGGAAACGCGAGCCTTCCTGGCAGAATGGCAGGCTGGCAACATCCACTGGCCGCGAGAGCTGGCAACATTCGCTGACCATCTTCCAAAGGCTGATCGGGCCTATCTGAACCGGCTGCAGCTTGCGATTGATTCCAGTGACGGAATGCCGGTCATCAGGGCATCCGGAGTCGCTCGCGACTCCAGTGACGTGACCCACCTGACGGAACGGCTACTGGCCGCCGAATCCCGCTATGAACTGCTCCCGCACGGCATTGAGCCGAATGCGCAGGACAACTTCTACCAGTCCGGGTTTCAGGTGGAAGCACGGCTGCTGAAGACGGGCGACACCGGTGCCACCGATGTGTCAGTCGAGGAGCGATCCGGCGTCGCTCAGCACAAAGCGAACATTCCATCGGACATCGAAGGCTGATAATCATGCTGCAGAATAAGCGGGAAAAGATTCTGGCTGGAGTGCTGCTGGGAATCGTCGCTCTAAGCGGCGGACAGGACGCCGTTAACGCGGTTGTCTTCGGCCCACTCGATGCGAAGGACGCTCAGATTGCAGGCCTGACGCAGAAGGTCGGCAACGGTGAACTGGAGTTCGGACGGATTGAGCACGCGCAGCGTGAACTGCGTCCTCTCAGAGAGCAAAGCCTGCCACCGGATCCGTCCGTCGCCACGACGCTGTACCAGAACTGGTTGATCGAAACGGCGAAGGAATCGGGAATCTCATCCGTGCAGATTGTGCCCAGCCGAGCGATTGAGGAAGACGGAGTTGGACATCGCATCCCGGTCACCATTCAGGGGACGATGACCACGGCTCAGCTTGGGGCCTTTCTCGACGGTTTCTATTCGACAGCGCTGCTGCATCGGATCACGAGTCTCTCTGTGACCGGCTCCGAAGGCCGTGGGAACTCGCAGCCACGTGTCACGATCGCGCTTGAAGCACTGGCGTTGAAGGATGCCGATCCGCGTACCGACCTGTCTGATGTGGCGACCATCGTTGAACATGCCGAAACTCTGTCGGCTGAAAAGCTCGCGAACGTTTCTGCCCGGCAGTTCTTTACGGCGCGTGATCCGTTTCTCCGAGGTTACAACGGGCCGCCTGCACGACCCACCAGGCCAACGATTCCAACACGCCCCGCAGCGGTCGATCCACTGACCCAGATCCGATTGGTCGCCTCTTTGAACGTGAATGGCCAGACCGAGGTCTGGTTCTTCAACAGCAGCACGAAGCAGCAGACCGTCGTTTTAGAGGGTTCCGGCTTCGACTTTGCCGGCCTGCAGGGACGACTGCTTTCCGCCGATGCCGATGCGGTGGTCGTTGAGATCGATGGTGAACAGCGACGCTTGCCGATGGGGCAGACGCTCAAACTGTTGCAAAGCCGATCCTGAGCAAAGCAACCGACGCCCGATACTCGGTTTGCTGGGCGATGCGAGATCGTCTTAACAGACGAACCCGCTCAGCGCCGCTGTGGCGGATTGGCGATGGGAACGTAAACAGGCCCGCCGGGAGGTTGTTGAGCGGCGGTCTGCGTTGAAGCAGGTTGCTGTGGGGGGGCCTCAGATTCGACCTGTTGCGGAAACCGTTGGCGCCGATTTGAGAACGGCTTCCACCACGTGTGACGGGGGCCGACGTCGTCAGTCGGTGTCCAGGTGGCATTGTCTGCCGGGCTGGCTTCAAGACTGTTTGAGTTGATCGTCGCCGACGTCTGCTGAATTGCAGGGGGAGATTGCGACTCCGCTGCGGCCTGCATTGCAGCAGCCGAGTAGCCTGGGTTCACAACTGCATCTCCGCGACAGACTGAGCATGACGAATCCGGCTGGTGGCCGTGGGCAGGGCACATGCGCGGCAGCTCGCCGTGCATCTGAATGGCAGCGTCATAAGGAATATGCACGCGGTTGGACTCGCGCATCAGCAGCTCGTCTGAATGCGTGGGGCTCTCGATGATGTGCGGTGTCAGAAAGATCAGAAGCTCCTTGCGGGTCTTCTGATCGAGCCGGTATTGAAACAGCTCGCCCGCATAGGGAATGTCGCCAAGCCACGGAACTTTCCGCCGCACCTTGATCAGGTCGCGAGTGATCATTCCGCCCAACGCGATCGTCTGGCTGGTCTGCATACTGACAGTGGTCGTGGCGGTGGTGATGTCTTTGACCGGCGCTTCGATCACGTTCCCGTTTGTGGCGTCGGTAAAGATCGGCACGCCGGTCCCCGGAGCCAGTTGAAACGCACTCTTCTCAGCATTCACGTCAATCAGCACCTGGCCGTCGGGACTGATGCGAGGCGTAACCTTCAGGATGATTCCGGATTGATCCTGGCGAATCACAGGGTTGGCACTTCCGACGGCTGTCACGGAAACTCCGTCAACGACCGGAACCTGGCGCCCGATCTGAATGAGTGCTTCGTGATTATCCAGCGTGCGAATCTGTGGCCGGCTGAGAACTTCGATTTTGTACTTCGCCGCCAGGGCTCGCAGCAGGACATTCACTGAGTCGGAGCCTGCAGAAAGTACAAGACCACCAAATCCCAGGTCGCCGTTAACCCGTCCAACCCCAAAGTTCGACAGCGCCTGGCCGCCGACTCGGCCAGGACTGACCGCGACGTTGTTGCCCAATGGCTGATTGTTGAAGTTGAAACCTGGAGCAGCGGTCTGAGACACGATGCGTTGATTCGTTGTCTGATTGCCTCCCGGCGTCGTCATCGTTTCCGTCACGGTCACGATGTTGTCGATGACGCTTCGGTCAAACAGAACGGAGTCCTGGATGCCGAGTTCGACACCAAACTCGTCCGCGTTTCCGAGTTCCACTTCGACAAGTAACGCCTGAATCAGTACCTGAGGCGGCGACTGATCCAGTTGCGTGATCAGCGATCGTACCGTCTCAAGTTCCTGCGGAGTGCCTCGTACCAGCAGGCTGTTGGTCGTCTTCTCCGCGACGACCATTTGCGGAATGGCAGCGGACGGTGCAGTCGGCCTGCCGGGGACGACGGTGCTTTGCGGCTGACTTCGGCCTGCCAGAAACTCATTGATCGCCCTCGCAACTTCCTCTGCGGACGTATGCCGCAGCTGATAGACGAACGAAGGAAGGTCGGCTGCCCCTGAGGCTCCGCCGTTCATGAGTTCGTAGATTCGTCGCAGGTTGGCTCCGGTATCACGGACGAGAATGCGGCGCGAACTACTGAGTGCCGTGACCGCTCCCAGTGGGCTCAGCAGGCCTTCGACCTCCTGCTCGGCACTTTGAACAATCCCCTCGTGCACCGGGATGGCGACGCTGGCGAGTTCCGTTCGGCCAAGTCCCGGCAGCTCCGTCGTCTTGACGTAGGGGATCAGATTGTTCGGGATCGTGTCGCGCGTCGTGAACAGCACGAGGTTGCGTCCGCTTCTCACCAACACAAAACCGATTGGCATCAGATGATCGTTCAGAATGTCGATCGCCTCGGGCGCCAGATAAGCGTGGTCATCGAAAAACGTAAACGTCCCTGGCGGCACGGACGACATCTGCAGCGACATTCGGTTTTCGTGGGCGATCCGTCGAAGCACGAGTTCCCAGGGAGCGTCCTTAAAGCTGAAGATCATCGTGCCGTCCGGCGCTGCAAAAACCTGGTTTGGTGCGGACTGCGGACGGGAAGGCGCCGGGGGAACCTGAAGCGGCCCTGCTCCCTGTGAGACGACCACCCCTTGCTGGTGGAATCCGGTGGCGGCCCCGCCTCGTGGTGGAAGCTGTTGAGGATTCTGGTAGGCGATGCGTGGCTGACTGCCCGGAGGTGATGCTGCTGTCGTTCCACCGTAGGGCGCAGTGAACTGCGCCTGCTGAATTGTCTGTGAGCGTGACGTGGGATTCGACCGGTGCATCACGCTGGCTTCAGGCCAGTGAGCGATCGCCCCGCTCGTCGCTCCTTGCCGATACTGAGCCGAGCGTTGAGCTTCGAGCCCCGCAGCGATTACTCCCGTACCGCCTCGGAAGCCCTGGCGGTTGAGATTGTGCTGGTACGACGGCAGCAAGGAAGACCCGTTGCTGGCTGCAGTTACCGGCTGCTGTGACGGTGTGCGCATCGTCTGCCAGTGACCCGCTTCGACACTGACCCGTTGACGGTCAACGGGTTGATAATAGGAGCGGACATCCTGGGCCTGCAGAATTGAATTGAGCAAGGGTTCGGGGAACGCGATCGCCAGAATCAACATTCCACACAGCGCAGACGCAATTCTTCGTCGACCGACCGGAGTGTCCCGGCGAGCCAGAGTGAGCGATGCGCGAAGTGAAGGAATGACTGACACTCAGGATCCAACTGTCGAGAGGCTTCCCAATGCCGCGTCCGGCAGGTCTGACATCAGAGTGAAACGGACAGATGACTGGCTGCGCATGGCGACCCTCACAGCCGTACGAATCGGTATCTCTCGTGTAATCGGCAAACCTTACCCAGTTTGTTGAGTCGTTTTTCGGATTTGTACGGCTGGATGCATGGTGAGGCCGTTGCGAAAAGGCGTCACTCACGAGTTCTCCCGGCACCATGTTCGACGAACTGATGCACTCCAAAGTCCATCGGCGCTGAGTTGGGCTGAATCAGCACACATCGGACTGTGCCCTTCGATACAGCGTGTAGTCTTGCCGCACTGGAATACTGCAAAGTTGCGGCACTTGGCTACCCAGGTGTGGGCAGCCACGTCACCCGGCTTTCAGCAGCATTTTCAGAACGAACATATTCATCTCCACACAACTGAGGGCCTCACAACATGCTGACTCGACTGCCTGAAACCACAAACATCCGTCGGGGTTTCCGTGTACTGACATTGATCCTTGGCCTGGCCGCCTGTGCCGGGACTGCGAAAGCTCAGGCTCCCCTGGAGTGGGCTGTTGAGGCTCCAATCACGGCCATCGACCCTGCCGCTCGAACGATTACTGCATCCGGCGTCGTTGCTGAGATTCCTGAAACGCTAGCGATCGAAGGGACGAACGGGATCACCGGAGCGACTCTCAACCTCCTGCTCGACGCAGCCGCTCCGAGCCGTGTGCGGTCGATCTTCGCCTCTGCTCCTGGAGCTGCAGTCGGCTACACCGGCGGCACGCTGAAAGCGGAAGGGATCATCGTGGCCGGCCCGAATGGAAACGTCTGCCTGGCGACCGCAGCGGTCGTTGAACTGGCGGAGAACGTCATTCTGGGACCGCTGGAGTCCGTCGATCAGAACACTGGCACTTTCGTCGTCAATGGCGTGCCGTGTCAGATGAATGCCGACGAACGGTTCCCTGCAGAGATTCTCGACGCCGGATTCGAGCCGATCACGATGGCTGATCTCGCGAATGGAATTGGCACGCTTGTCGGCGTTGTTGGCTACGTCCACGCCGGCCAGATGTACGCTCAGGCTGTTGACACCGAGATTCTGCCGACGAATCCGGGAACCGACGTTGTCCGTGTCACTCGGGCTCAAGGACGTCAGCGAAACGGTAATGGCAGCGAGTTGCGTGTCGATGGGGTCGTGTCTCCATTCGATGCAAACGCCACGATCACGATCAGCGACGCAAACACTGGCGCGGTTCTCGGGACCGTTCCCGTCGCCCTGGCAGATGTTGGTGGCGGCGGTGAGTTCCAGTTGCGGTTGAGGAACCTGGCGACAGTCCCAACCCGTATCCGAGCTGTCTCCAGCAACGGCGGCACGCACGAAGCAGACGTCGAACTCCGCTGAGTTCCATAACGCTGAGTTCCATCAATTAACTCGACACTCCGGTGCTCCAGCTTCTGGATCGCCGGAATTCGCAGCCGGAACCGCCTGTCAGGCCCGACTCACATGAGCCTGCGGCGTGATCTGAGCGATCCGCATGTGCATCCGCAGCTCGCTACGGAACCGATCGAGTTCCCATGTCGCCGAAGCCGTATTGGCAAGCGTGAACAAGACTGGCTCACGATCTCATGCACTTGCGAGTGCTTCTCCATACCTAATTCGACGCTCACCCTGACCCAGAGGAAAGTCTGTATGCCGTCGCGTAAAAACCAGAAATCATTCGGATCGAATGTTCCCTGCAACTCAGTTGTTTCACGCCGACAGGCGTTGAAGGCCGGAGCCGGCTCGCTGGCTGCCGGACTGTATGCCGGCTTCAGCTCAAAAGCATCTGCAGCCAAAGGCGGAAACGGAAACGGCAATAAAGGCAAAGGAAAAGGGAACGGTGGAGGCGGTGACGGCGAGGGCGGCACACCGTTCAATTTCACGCCGTTCACACAGCCAATGCCCGTGCCAATGGTCAAGCAGCCCATCGCGGTCGGAACGGCGCCTTATCAGGTAGGCAATGTGTTTCACGGTGTGGCTCCGGAGTACTTCAACCGGGTAGTGGCCGAAAGCCCTGACCTCAACTACTACGAAGCGCACCCGACCGCGTTCTACGAAATGCGGATGCAGCACGCTCTGGCAGAGATCATTCCCGGCGTGCAGACGCCGGTTTACGGCTACGACGGCCTGTATCCTGGGCCAACGTTCAAAGCCCGTGTCGGCCAGCCGTGCGTCGTTCGCCACTGGAACGACCTGGCGGATGTTGAAACCTCAGTGCATCTGCATGGCGGGCATAACCCGGCCCACTCAGACGGCTATCCCAACTTCTACGTGCTGCCTGGCCGTGCTCGGGATTACTACTACACGAATACGCTGCCAATGGAGAACGGCGTTCCCGACTTCAACGAAGCGCCATCAACCATGTGGTACCACGACCACGGAATGGACATCACGGACCACAACGTCCTGATGGGGCTCGCGGGATTCTTCCTGACGTATGACGATCTCGAACTCGACCTGATCAACCGCAATGTTCTGCCCAACGATCCGTACGACATTCCAATCGTGCTGCAGGACCGCCGCTTCAACTCCGACGGAACGATCTTCTTCGATCCGCTGGACCACAATGGCTACCTCGGCGACGTGATGGTTATTAACGGAAAGGCTCAGCCCTTCTTCCGAGTCGAGCGTCGCAAGTACCGCTTCCGCTTCCTCAACGGAGCAAATGCCCGCGTCTTTGAAGTACGGCTCAGTAACGGGCAGCCATTCATCGGGCTGGGCAAGGATACCTGGCTGTTCCCGAATGCCATCGAGCGGGACACTCTGCTGCTGGGAATGGCTAATCGAGCCGATGTCGTTATCGACTTCACTGATGCTCCTGACGAAGTGTTTCTCGAAAACATTCTTCCGCAGGACGACGGACGCGGTCCCAGCGGAACACTGGCCGACCGAAAGACTGAGATTCCTGGCGTTCCGCTCATGAAGTTCATCGTCGAAGGACCGCCGCAGCCAGGAAGTGCAACAGTTGATGTTGGGACACCGCTGCGTCCGCATACGCAGATTCACGACGACGAAGTCGCCTTCACTCGCATCTTTGAGTTTCATCGACGTAAAGGTGCGTGGCAGATCAATCATCAGTTCTTTGATGAGCATCGTGCTGACGCGACGCCCACGCTGGGGACCGCAGAACGATGGATCCTTCGCAACGAAGGTGGCGGATGGTGGCACCCGATCCACATCCATCTGGAATCTCACCAGCAGATCCTGCAGGAAGGTCGCATTCCACCTCTGGAAGATCACTTCAAGAGCGACACCGCCACGCTGGGAGCAGGGACGGAGATCGAAATTCTGATGAAGTTCCGAACCTTCAAGGGGCCGTTCGTCTTCCATTGCCACAATCTGGCACATGAAGACATGCGAATGATGTTCGTGTTCGATCCTCGCATTGAACCGACCATCGCTCCGCAGCCGATCCAGCAGAGCTTCCCGTAAGCCGCTGACCGCATTGCACGAAAGCCGGCGAGCGGTTGTCTCCGCTCCGCCGGCTCGTTCACCGGCTGATCAATTCAGCCGGCCCTCATCTTCCAGAACAGTTTCACTTGCTCCGGACCGTCAAGGTCGAGGTGTTCCGGACACGGGCCAACGATTCAAGAGACAAGTCCCATGAAACACGGAATTGCTGTTACTGCCGTCGTGGCTGCTTTTGCTGCAGTCGGATACTTCGCTGGGGTGAGTACGCCTTTGACGCGGCACCTGGAAGCGGCTCGTGAAGACGCCTGGATGAACGACGTTGCTCAGGACGCACTCGATCACGCAGCGGTCAATTACTCCAATGAATACATCGCGAGCGTTGGCGGCAACGAAGAAGCATTGAAACGTGCAGCGACTCTGGAAACGTATCGGATTCCAACCGTCGAAGGCCCGCGTGTTTCTGACCGCTTTCCGAACACAGATCTCATCGACCAGCACGGACGCAAGCTGAAATTCTACGATGACCTCGTGAAGGACCACTCCGTCTGCATCGTCTTCTTCTACACACGCTGCGTCGGTTCCTGTCCGGGGACAACGGTCACGTTGAAGCAGATTCGTAAGGCGATCGCTGACGAGTTTCCGAACGACGAGTTCCGATTCATCTCACTGACGCTCGAACCGGATGTTGACTCGCCTGAAGAACTGCAGGAGTACATGGACCGGTATCACATCAGCGAGGATCCGTCGCTACCCGAATGGATCTATGCGACCGGAAAGTTTGACGAAGTCGACCATCTGCGGCGTGAACTCGGTGTCTACGACCTCGATCCGATCATCGACGCAGACAAAACTGAGCACGCTGCCATCGTCACCTTCGGCAACGACCGCACGAATCGCTGGGCAGCACTCCCGGTAGGCATGGGAGTCGGCAAGGTCGCCGAGACGATCGTCCGCATCACGGGCAATACCCCACGCCAGCGATACACTACAGCCCTTCTTCCTCGTCATGCAGCAGCCGTGACAGCCTCGACGGAGACTTTCGAGGCGCCGAAATCGTGCTGCATTACCAAAGAAAAGCCCTGCTGTGAAAAGGAAAGCAAGCCGTGCTGCGAAAAGGAAGCGAAGTCGTGCTGCAAGGAAGGCAACAAGGAACCGATGATCAACACAGACGTATTGGGGGCTGGCTTACAGCATGAGCCTGGCTAACAGCTCGTTGAAGAAATCGGGTTATGGGACGACGCAGAGGGAGTAACGTCTGTAGCAAGGGTGACGCGTTTTCGGACGCGGCTGCTTCGTCAGAGCCCCCAGTGCCGCGCTGATGACGTTCAGGACCGCAGCGGCTGCAGAATCGAGAAGCTGTAGAGCTCGCAAAGCCGCGAATTGGCGGGGTTTACCGGTGCCGAACAGGCGTCTCATCAGCAGGCCGAGCTTGTGAGCGGCCACCGTCAGCTGGTAATGCTTGTTGATTTTCGCCAGACCTCGCAGCAACGTTCGGCGGGCGTTGCCAGATCGGGGGCTCGCGTGAGACGGGTTACAAGTGGCTGGAACGGTTTCGCGAAGGCGGCGTCGGGGCTCTGGCGGACCAGTCGCGGCGTCCGCTGATCTCGCCGCAACGGACAACGGACAACGGACAACGGTCGAGGTCGAGGTCGAGGTCGAGGAGCTGGTGCTGCAAGTTCGCGATGAGCATCCGATGTGGTGCGGTCGTAAGATTAGCGCCCGGCTGCGGCATCTGGGACACGAGGGCGTTTCGGCAACGAGCACGATCACGGCGATCCTGCAGCGGCATGGGCGGATCACGCCGCAGGCCTCGGAAGTCCGGCTGCACTTCACGCGGTTTGAACGCACCGAGCCCAACGACCTGTGGCAGATCGACTTCAAGGGCGAGTTCCGCATGACGAATCAGGCCTACTGCTATCCGCTGACGGTGCTCGATGATCATTCACGGCCACCGGCACCATCCTCAGGGACGCGGCAAGGACGAACGCTTTCACCGCACGCTCAAGCAGGACTGCCTGCAGCAGCGACGCACCGATGACCTGCCCGATGCTTAGCGGCAGTTCGATCTGTTCCGGGCGATGTATAACCACGAACGGCCTCATGAAGCCCCCGACCTCGAAGTCCCTGGCAGCCGCTACCAGGTCAGCCCGCGAAACTTCCCCGAGAGCCTGCCCGAGTACGAATACTCATCGCGGTTCGAGACACGCCGTACCAACCCGGTCGGCCAGTTCTGTTTCGCCGGCCGCGTGTTCAAGACCAGCGACGCCTTCCAGAACGACACCATCGGTCTGGCGCCGACGAACGAACCAGAAGTCTTCGAGGTCTACTACCGCCGCTTCCCCATCGGCTTGATTGACTTCAACGCCCCACGTTCCAGAATCACAGGCAGAAACCGAACGGACTGAAGCACCAACCCCAGAGTGTCACCCATCTCCCCGAACGACTGGCACCCATGTCCCCGGTCTCTACGAGGAACCGGCCCTACGGAGTTGCGATCCAGCGATTATTCGGAGAGCGAAATCGTGCGACCATTCAGTGGCTGAACGGGGCGGTTGTTGTGGTCGATGATCGCTCGGAATCTGGCAATCTGCTCCTTTGACAGCGCGACCGGCTCCTTCATCACGATCCACTGGACGTCTTCGGTGCAGGGCGGAGTCGTGAATG
Source organism: Planctomycetota bacterium (assembly GCA_029977045.1). Taxonomy (GTDB): domain Bacteria; phylum Planctomycetota; class Planctomycetia; order Planctomycetales; family Planctomycetaceae; genus JAPOLP01. Next base: position 1,427 of record JAPOLP010000018.1, on the reverse strand, counting down.
AGCCGGTGTAGGAAAAGTGCTTGCGCCCCTCGGGAAGCAGCGTTCCAGCATCGACCGTCGTGGGCTGGGTTCGCTCTCGATTCGCTTCGGTCGGCAGATAATCCCACACGGCATCGAAGGCGGCGTTGTCTTCGTCTTCCTCGATGAAGACCGCGACGACGGCCACCTTGTCATCGCTAGATTTATGCACGAGATGCATCTCCATCGCGAAGTGCTTCCCGTCCACCGTGTGTTCGCTGGGCGAGTGAAAATGAAACTGCTGCAGCGCGAATTCCTGTTCGTCAATGAGCAGCATGCTCTTCTGGTTTTCGATCTCCTCGATCGTGTGCCCGTTGTATACCAGGTCGATCTGCGACGCGTGATAATCGAACTGCAGCGGCATGGAATCGCCGGCGGTCGAGCCAGTCAGATCAATCGGCGACTGCTGCTCCCCGGTCTTTGCGAGGACGTAGTCGGGACTCAAATCCCCCCAGTGCTCCGGCCCGGCATCGCCCGAGTAGCCCCACTCTGCTTTGTGAGGCTGCTCCGTCTTGTGGAAATAGTGGTGCTCGCTGCTGGCGTCTTTCGGCGGTTGCGTCTGCACGGCGACCGTAGGTTGCTGCTCTTTCGATGGCTGCTGCCCACAACCGACAAGAGTAAGGGAGGCGATTGTCAGAGCGGTTGCTGCACGCATGACGAAACTCGTGACGTTGTAGGGGAAGCTGCACGGGTGACAGCAATCTTCCGGTGGTGAGTGGTTGCGGATCGACTCTGGAAAGATAATGATCTGTACTCATGTCATTCTGTGAATGACGCAGTTTATCCAGGACACTCAGGGCGAGACACCGATGGGCATCACGGTCGAATGCGAGAACTGTTACTGGTCTGCATCAGCACCCGAAAAGTTCGCTGGCCGTAGGATTAAGTGCCGCAATTGTGGCGAGGCGATTACCGTTGAGCACAGTTCCAACGAAGACTATGAGGAATACCGCCGCCCGGTTCGGAAGACGCGACAAAAACGTCGACCCGTCAAACGGTCGAAGGGGTTTCCGACTGTTCCGTTAATAATCGGCGGAGGCTGTTTCGCCTTAGTGTTTGTCATTGGAGGCTTGATTCACTGGATCGGGAATCTCGACTTTAACGGCAGCACTGGAATCTCAGCCATGTCAGGGGGCGATGGTGACGTTGACGTCTTGGCCCCAAATCAGAGCGAACTCAAAGAATCGATTCTAAAGAGTTCTGAGCTAATGCAGGCTGCATTGACAAACGGTGACCTTGACACGTTTGCTGACTATACGCACCCAGACGTCATCAGCATGATTGGTGGGAAAGCCAGGATGAAGGCCATGATGGCCCCAACTCTTTCCGAAACAGTATCGTCGATCGAAAAGTCGACCATTGGAACGATTTCGGACGTGGTCGTGGATGGAAGGCAACTTGCGGCGTTT
>JAPOLP010001205.1 GCA_029977045.1 Planctomycetota bacterium | reverse complement strand
CTTGATGCCGAAACGCTCGCCGACTTTCACTGCCTCGCCGCGAAACTTCAGCTTGTCGGCAACGAAGACGTCGAGCAGGGCTTCGCACGGCTTGTTGAACGTGATCAGCATTCCCGGCGTGATGTTCCGGACCTGGCTGATGTCGACCTTCTTCGCCGCAATCTGCACGGTCAGATCGACGGGGACGTTCAACACGCGGCTCTGATGCTGCTTCTCTGAAGGAGAGCCGCCTGTCGCAATACTTGCTTGATTTCGAGACGACGCAGTCGCGGCAGCGGGCTTTGGAATCGCTGGCTGCTCGGTCGCGACTGGCTTGGCTTCGGCTTCAGGAACGGGCCACGGAGCGACCGACTCAAGCACGGGATTTGTCAGCGGCCAGACAAGCAGCAGCGAACAGTGTGACTCGTCAGCGCCGCCCTTCTTCAGCGGCAGTTCCAGCACCGACGCGTCATCCGCCGGAGCGAGCGCTTCCAGCTGCTGCTTCAGACTCTGCGTCGCCGCCGACGCGTACTCCGTCGCTTCCAGGTCCATCGGGAACAGTCCCATCGACCATTCCATCCCGAGCGTTTGAATCTGGTTCGCCTGGCCTTCGCTGGGACAGCGGTACCAATCCGGTATTGGCAGGCTCTCCGGGATGAGGCAAACCGCACCTTCGTCACCGAACTTGAACGTGACAGCGATTCCCGCCGCGTCACCGAGTCGCTCGATCGCCGCACCCACTCCGCTGAGCAACTCGCCGACGCTGGCCTCGACGCCAGCTGCGAAGTTCGAGTTCAGCGGCTCGGCAATCGCGGCAACGTTACCGGTGCACGTTTCGACGATCTGCTGCGAGATTTCGGCAGTAAACACAGACATGCTGAGTCGATCCCCTCCCGGCCTGCGGGGCTCGCCGCACAACGCGCGCAAGCTTCCCGTAAGCACTGCCTTCAGATCGACCAGCAGCCGCCACACGCTGCAGGTTTATCGAATGACCGAACAGCGAGGCGGACATGGAACCTCGAAGAAATCGCCACGAATGAAGCCTGGCATCAGACACCGAAAAGCCTCAGGCCCGAAGAGGCGGACATTGGGCCGGCCCGTTGGGCCTGGAACAACTGGCAACCGTCAGCTTCAGGCGGCAACCGCCGGTTCCAGACCGAAACGCGATGCACTAAAACTCCGCGACCTGCAGCCCGTCCGGATGCCGAAACTCTGCGACTTCGTGCTGCTATCCGCCTTCTCCCAACCGACCAGAAACGATTCGCCTGATCATGTTCCAGGAAGTCAAAGACGCTGATTTTGTTCGTGGTGAGCACGACATGCTCAAATT
>JAPOLP010000001.1 GCA_029977045.1 Planctomycetota bacterium | reverse complement strand
TGGCAGGACTGGGCTGCCGAGACACTTCGCAGCAGCTCGTTCGCCCGTGAGATCTTTCGGTCAGAAGCCCTCGACGAACTGGCCAGCAACGTCCCCGCCGCCGGTATGTGGCTCTGGCCGATCCTCAACGTGATCCTCTGGGGAGAGCTGGCGTGAGTCTGGCTGTTACCTCTCCCGCTTGCGGGAGAGGTCGCGGTCTCAGCCGCGGGTGAGGGGACTGCCTGGTTCTATCTCCGCACCTTTTCAAGACGATATGCCGTGCAAACCCTCTCCCGGCTCTGAGAGGCCGACCTCTCCCAGAGGGAGAGGTGACAGGATCGTAACGTGTCGTCCTGCCGCGATCTGGCAAACCTACCAGCCCATCGCGCGGACGTAGCTGGCGTCCCAGCGGGACAGGACGCACTTCTGACGAGTGTAGAACAGCACGCCCTCCATCCCCTGGACGTGCAGGTCGCCGTAGAAGCTGTCGTTCCAGCCCGAGAAGCTGAACAGCGACATGGGAGCGGGCACGCCGACGTTGACGCCGATCATTCCGGACTGCATTTCAGAGACGAACTGTCTTGCTGCGGCGCCGCTCGAAGTGAAGATCGTCGCACCGTTACCGAACGTCAGGCTGTTCATCATGGCGATGGCCTCGCTGAGTGATTCGGGACGCACGAGTGACAGCACCGGTCCGAAGATTTCGTCGCGGAAGAGGCTCATCCCTGGCTGCACCTGATCGACGAGTGCAGGTCCGACAAAGAAGCCTCGATCGGGAGCCCGTGAACTGGCATCGCAGGCGACTGACGCTCCTTCGTCTGCTGCCTGGCTGAGATACCGTTGAACGCGGCTCTGTGATTCGGCACTGATGACCGGCCCCATGTCGGATTTGTCGCAGGCACTTGTGTCCGCGACGTTGTACTCGTTGATGGCTGTCGTCACTCGATCGCGCCATTCGTCGGCGGTTGGCTTGCCGACGGCCATCAGGACTGAACCTGCCATGCAGCGTTGTCCGGCACAGCCGAACGACGAGCCCATGACCGCTCGCAGCGTCGAGTCCGGTTCGGCGTCCGGCATGACCAGCAGGACGTTTTTCGCGCCGCCTGCTGCCTGGACCCGCTTCCCGTGTTCGGTGCCGAGTCGATAAACGTGCTTTGCGATGCTCGACGAACCGACAAAGCTGATCGCCGCGATGTCGCGGTGCGAGCACAACGCGTCGACGACTTCGGCAGCTCCGTTGACGACGTTCAGCACACCGTCGGGCAGGCCGGCTTCGCTCATCAGCTCGGCCAGCCGCAGTGCTGTCTGCGGGACTTTCTCGCTGGGCTTCAGAATGAACGTGTTCCCGCACGCGATCGCGACGGGGTACATCCACATGGGTACCATCGCCGGGAAGTTGAACGGCGTGATGCCAGCGCAGACGCCCAGTGGTTCACGCAGCGTGACGGCGTCGATCTGATCGGCGACCTGCGGCAGGCTCTCGCCCTTCTGCAGATGCGCGATGCCGCAGGCGAATTCGACGACTTCGATTCCTCGTCGCACGTCGCCCCGTGCTTCCTCGATCGTCTTGCCGTTTTCGAGCGTGATCAGTCGCGCGAGTTGCTCGAAGTCGCCCTCCAGCAGGCTGCGATAGCTGAACATGACGCTCGCCCGTTGTGGAGCGGGCGTTCGACTCCAGCCGGCAAAAGCGTTTCTGGCGGCAATGACTGCCGCTTCGACGTCGGCGACCGACGACAGTGGCGTTTCGGCAATCACTTCACCCGTTGAGGGATTGTGAACCGGGACGGACTGGGAGCCGCTGGAGGGAACCAGTTGGCCGCCAATGAAATTCTTCAGGATCATGAGTGCCTGCTCGTTGAGGTACGTGAGAATCTGCCGGAGTTGTGTCGTGGTTTGTATCGCAGACGCCGCCCGAATAAAGCTGAAGCAGGAGCCGTCGGCTTGACGTCTGTGAATGTGCGGCGTGCGAAAGTCTCGCGGCTTCATCGACGGATGGCAGCTTCGACTTCACACTGCGCAGTGCGAATGTGCTGGCCACGAAACGGCGGCGCGAACGTGTTTCTTCAGTGCAGCGATAAAGCAGCATGAGAGTTCTAACATGACATCAATCCGGCTGACGCTTCTTATTCTTCTTTGTGGTTTCATGGCGGGCTCGTTCGGCACATTGTCGTACGGGGCCGAGGGCAGCGACCCGCAGTCGTCCGGCCAGGTGAAAGTGGCTGCCGTACAGATCAGCGGTTACGACAAAGGCGATGTGCCCAGGGAAGGTTACGATCCAACTGAGGCGATCGTCCCGTACATTCACCGTGCCGGGAAAGACGGGGCTCAACTGGTTGTGTTCCCCGAGTATGTGCTGGGGCGGATTCCAGTTCCCGGGCCGACGACCGAGAAGATCGCTGTAGCGGCGGCGAAGAATCGCATCTATGTGATCGTCGGCTGCTGGGAGCTATACGACGATGGCGAGTACGCAAACACGGCTCTCGTCTTCGGACGGGACGGAAAGATCGTCGGCAAGTACCACAAGACTCACGCGGCCGTCGACAAGTGGGAGGGCGATCCTCCCTGGTCGAAGCCGCTGCAGGGCAAGGACCGGGCCTGGTTCATCGAAAACGATCCCGAGTGGACGATGCAGCGGGGCCAGAAACTGCCGGTCTTCGAGTTTGACTTCGGCAAGGTCGGCATCATGACCTGCTACGACGGCTGGTTTCCCGAGCCTGCTCGGATCCTGTCGCTCAACGGTGCGGAGTTTATTGTGTGGGTCAATGGCCGAGGCGGCTCGATTGAGGACTTCATCGTGAGGTCGATCGCGTTCCAGAGTCACGTCGCCATGATCGCCACCAACCAGGCCTACGGCAGCGGCACGATGATCGCCGACGAACGGGCTCAGATTCTGCAGCACTGTCCGGACAAGACCGAGTCGTACATCACGGCGACGCTCGATCTGAACCGCATCCGGCAGCGGCGAGCGTACAGCCGGAACTTCCAGCAACGCCGACCGGAACTCTACAAACGCCTGACTGATCCGATTGAAGCTGGTTACTGAGATCTGTCTGAGGCCTTCGTGGGGCAGGTTTTCAACCTGCCAGATCCCAGGAAGAATGGCAGGTTGAAAACCTGCCCCACAAACGAATGACGCGGCGAAGTTCGCAAGGGAATCATTTCGATGTTTTCGATCTGGCCAGGCAGTACGAAGCAGATCGCGGTTTTGCTCCTGGTTGTGCTGCCCGCAGTCAACAGTGTAGCCGCCGAAGCTCCCGTCGATTTTCGTCGCGACGTTGCTCCGATTCTGCAGCAGCGGTGCCTGGCGTGTCACAACGAGCGAGTTCAACGCGGCGGACTGTCGCTGCACTCGGCGGACGCCGTCAGGCGAGGCGGAGAGAGCGGCCAGGCAATTGAAGCGGGCGATCCGGAATCGAGTTATCTGCTCGACCTTGTGATTCCCGTCGACGGTGAGGCGGAGATGCCGCAGGGTGAGCCACCGCTGAAGCCCGAAGAAATCGACATCCTGCGCCGCTGGATCGCTGGTGGTGCCCAGTGGCCTGAAGGCGTAGTGCTGGAACCGCCGACGCTCTGGTCTCTGAAGCCCGTTGTTCGGCCAGATGTGCCGACCGTTGAGCGTGCTTCGGACTCGCTGCGGCTTCGGAACCCGATTGACTCGTTCATTGCGGCGAAGCTTCGTGAGGCCGGTCTCAAGCCCGCTCCTGAAGCGGATCGGCGGACCCTCATTCGGCGGCTGTACCTCGACATCACGGGGCTGCCTCCGTCGCCGGAAGCGGTTGAAGCTTTCGCCGCGGATGAAGAACCCAACGCGTACGAACGCGTCGTTGATGGGCTGCTGGAATCTCCACATTACGGCGAGCGGTGGGGGCGTTACTGGCTGGACCTGGCTCGCTATGCAGACAGCGAGGGCTATCTCGGTGATGCGCTGCGTCCGCACGCCTGGGTCTATCGCGAGTGGGTGATCGACGCCATCAACCGCGACCTGCCGTTCGATCAGTTCACGATCGAGCAACTGGCGGGTGACCTGCTGGATGAACCAACGCTTGACCAGAAGATTGCCACGGGATTCCATCGCAACACGTTGCGGAACACCGAAGCCGGCGTCGATCTTGAGCTGTACCGCACGAAGGAGATCGTCGATCGGGTGAATACAACCGGCATGGTCTGGCTCGGCCTGACGCTCGGTTGTGCGGAATGCCACGAGCACAAGAACGACCCGATCAGCCAGACTGAGTTTTACCGGCTGTATGCGTTCTTCAATAACGCGGACGAGGTCGGCGTTCCGGTGACTCGCCCGTGGGAAGTGGCCGAGTACGAGGCGGCCACCCAGGCATGGGAGCCGGAGTGGAAGAAACTCGTCGCCGAGTTGCAGAGGTTCGAGAAGGACGGTCTCACCGCAGAGCAGCAGGCAAGCATTTCGAAAGCACTCAGCGGCAGTTCCATCGACTGGAAACCGGTGCTCGAACTGTTTCAGACCGAGGTCGACGGATGGGAAAAGCTGAAGACCCGCGTCGACGCACAGCTCAAAACGAAACCGGCAAAGCCGTCAACGAAGGCTCGCGCATTCGCGAAACGCACGAAGGACCTGCGCGACACCTTCGTGCATATTCGTGGCGTCTACACTCGGCATGGAGAGCAGGTCGGACCAGGTACCCCGTCCGTTCTGCCGGCTCTCGAAACTCGCAGTGACGAACCGGATCGCCTGGATCTCGCGAGGTGGCTCTTCCATGAAGAGAACCCGCTGACGGCACGCGTCGCCGTCAATCGGATCTGGCAGCACCTCTTCGGGACGGGACTGGTTTCCACTCCCAACGACTTCGGGAACAAGGGGGCGCGACCGACGCATCCGCAACTGCTCGACTGGCTGGCGACCGAGTACCGCCGGCTTGGCTGGAGCCGTAAGGCGATGATTCGCCTGATCGTCACCTCGTCGACGTACCGGCTTTCTTCGAGGTCGAACGCCGTGCCGGGACAGCAGGACGCTGGCAACCAGCTGCTGTGGCGGCAGAACAGTTACCGCGAGAGTGCCGAGATTGTGCGTGACCTGCATCTCGCCGCCAGCGGACTGCTCGACCGCACTATCGGTCGACGCGGAATTCGCCCACCGCTGCCCGCCTTCGTCACGGAAGTCGGCCGCAGCGTGAAGTGGCCGGTCAGCCAGGGCAGCGAGCGTTACCGCCGCGGCATGTACATCTTCTTCAAACGGACGGTGCCGTACCCGATGCTGATGACGTTTGACGCTCCGGATTCGACGATCTCGTGCAGCCGCCGCGAGCGTTCCAATACTCCGCTGCAGGCACTTACGTTGCTCAACGATCCGGTCTTTTACGAATGTGCGCAGAACCTCGGCGACCAACTTCGCGAGCAGCACGGTGCCGATCTTTCCGCGGCAATTGACGATCTCTTTCTGAGATGCCTCGGCAGGCACCCGACGGATGCGGAACGCGGCGTCCTCACGACCGCGTATCAGGATGTCGTGCGGCTGTCGGCAGAGCAGGGCGGTAAGGAAGCAACCGGCGAGCAGGCAGAAGCCGCCGCGATGACCGCCGTTACCCGAATCGTCATGAATCTTGACGAGTTCATTACGCGAGACTAAGCGACCGTGTCAGCGATGAATCATCAATCAACTCGGGAAGAACTGAGCCTTGCCACGGCGAGCCGGCGACGCTTTTTTACATCGGGAGCCAGCGGGTTGGGGACGCTGGCACTGGCGTCGCTGCTGCGTGACGACGGCCTGCTGGCGGGGGCTGTTCCGCAGCCGCTTACGCATTTCGCACCGAAGGCCAAACGCTGTGTCTGCCTCTTCATGGAAGGCGGACCAAGTCAGATGGACCTGTTCGATGAGAAGCCAAAGCTCAGGGAACTCGATGGCCAGCCGATGCCGGAGTCGGTGCTCAAGGAAATCAAGTTTGCGTTCATCCAGAAGGAAACTGCGCGGCTGATGGGCAGCCCGCGAACGTTCCGCCCGCACGGCGAGTGCGGCATGGAGTTGTCGGACCTGCTGCCTCATCTGAGCACCTGCGTTGACGACATCGCACTCGTCCGGTCAATGCACTGCGAGCAGTTCAACCATCTGCCGGGCCAGCTGATGATGCTCACCGGTTCTCCACTGCAGGGCTGGCCGACACTCGGTTCGTGGCTGAACTACGGACTCGGCAGTGAGTCTCAGAACCTGCCGAGCTACGTTGTGATGACAACGCTCGGTCGCGGCCTGCCGGGCGGTGCGTCGAGCTGGTCCAGTGGTTTTCTGCCATCGCAGCACGCGGGAACCCTGTTTCGCAATCAGGGGAGCCCGGTTCTGAATCTTGCCAGTCCGGACGGCATCTCGCGTGACGTTCAGGCTCGCAGCCTGCAGGCAATCAATGAGCTGAATCGATTTCGCTTCGATCAGACCGGTAATGCGGAAGTCGCGAGCCGCATCAAGGCGTATGAGCTGGCGTTTCGAATGCAGCAGACGGCGCCCGAACTGCTCGACCTTTCCGGTGAGACGCAGGCGACGCTGGATGCTTACGGAGTCAACCGCGAGGACGTGACTTCAGGAACGACCGCCGGTTTTTCAGGCTCGTACGCACGGAACTGTCTGCTCGCTCGCCGGATGATTGAACGCGGCGTGCGCTTTGTGACGCTGTTTCTCTCCACCTGGGACCACCACAGCGGCCTGGACAGCGGGCTGAAGCGGTACACCCAGATCGCCGATCAGCCGGTGACGGCATTGCTGAAAGACCTGAAGCAGCGCGGCCTGCTCAACGAAACTCTGGTCATCTGGGGTGGCGAATTCGGACGCACGCCGCTGGGTGAAAACCGCGTTAACTTCAAGACGGTCACGGGCCGAGACCACCATCCGTATTCCTTCAGCATGTGGCTGGCAGGAGGCGGCGTCAGAGGCGGCCAGGTCATCGGCGAGACCGACGAAATCGGCTGGGGCGTCGCGAAGGATCCTGTGCACGTCCACGACATGCACGCCACGATTCTGCACCTGTTTGGCCTGGATCACGAGCGACTCACCTACCGCTTCCAGGGCCGCGACTTCCGAATTACCGACGTCTCCGGTCAAGTGGTCAGCAAGTTGACGAGGTAGGTCCGGTTTCTACCGGCCACTCTCTGATTGAAATCCTCAGAAGGAACAGCACATGTCACGGACAGTCACCCTGGCCACTGCAACCATGCTGGCTGTGGGAGCATTGCAGGCTGCCACTCCAGCCCATGCTCAAGACGCTTCGACGGAGACGCGCTGGAAGTACGACTCGAAACTCCTGAGGCCCTTCTGGCAGGGAGACAGGATCGAAGGCGAGTCTGTCCTGTTCATCCGCGAGACCGCGAATGGCGAGGCGAAGGCTTCTGTTCTGTTTACCATCCGGAAGATCCTGAGCGTCCGAAATTCAGGAGGCGACGTTACGTACGAAGAAGGCCGTGACTATCTCTGGAAGCCGGGCTCTCGCGAGATCACGCTGCCGCCAGATTCGCGGATTACGTCACGGCTCCCGGCTGAATTGCGACGCCCGGCGGGCACTCAGAAGTACCAGCTGACTCACCGCGACGGCAACGGCGAGATCTTCTTCGGAGCAAAGCTCGAGTATCACGACATGCAGACGTGCATCACGTACGAGCACGAGCCGGAAGACTGGACTCCTCACTCGCCGAAGTTCGATGAGAAGGCACTGCCGCGAACGATCCGAAAGCTCCGTCAGAAGGAGCCGGTCTCAATCGTCTTAATCGGCGACAGCATCTCTGCGGGCTGCAATGCGTCGGGCTGGGCAGGCGAGGCTCCGTTTCAACCTTCATTTCCTGGCCTGCTGCAGGAACACCTGGAGGCTCGTTACGGGACGAAGGTACGCATGACGAACCCATCGGTCAGTGGTAAAGACACGCGATGGGTGCTCTCGGCCATCGATAAAGTTGTTGAGCCCCAGCCGGACCTGGTCATCGTGGCCTTCGGCATGAACGATTCCGCCGGGCGGCCTGCAGCGGAGTACCAGGCAAACACGAAAGCGGTCATTGCGAAGATTCGCGAGCAGCTTCCCGAGGCTGAGTTCATTCTCGTAGCCACGATGCTGGGCAACAAAGACTGGACGAGACTCAAACAGGAACTGTTTCCCCAGTATCGCGACGCGCTGGCTGAACTCTCCGAACCGGGGATCGCGCTGGCGGACATGACGTCGATCTGGACGGAGTTCCTGAAGCGGAAACTGGATTGGGACCTGACCGGAAACGGCGTCAATCATCCGAACGACTTCGGGCACCGGGTGTACGCTCAGGTACTGGGAACGTTGCTTTTTCCGTCAAAGCCGTAGTTCCAGACGACTGCTTGAATTCACTGTTTGGGAGCCCCAGCCATGGCACGCTCGATTGAATCAGCATTGCTTTTTTCGGTTGGCATGTCGTGCGTTTTGGCAGCGGGTACGAGTGGCATCGCACAGGATGCTGACTTCGCCCGGTCGACCGTTGCATACAAGATGGTCGGCGAACTCAAAATTCTGGCTGACGTTTATCGACCGCCCGGTGAGAAACCTGTCCCGGTCGTTGTCTGGATTCACGGTGGCGCTTTGATCAACGGACATCGGGAAGGAATCAGTGGTCGCGTCCGCGATTACGCGAAGGGGCGAGGTTTCGCACTGGTGTCGATCGACTACCGTCTCGCACCCGAAACGAAACTACCGCTGATCCTCGAAGACGTTCAGGACGCGTTTCGCTGGATTCGCGGTGAAGGAGCCCGGCGGTTTCATTTTGACACCGACAGGATTGCGGTGACGGGCGGCTCGGCAGGTGGCTACCTGACGCTGGCAACCGGTTACCTGGTGAAGCCGCGTCCTCAGGCACTGGTCGCCTTCTGGGGCTACGGAGACCTGGTCGGGCCGTGGTACAGCAGTCCGAGTCCTCATCCGCGACACAATCGTGTGAAGCCGACAAGGAACGAAGCCTGGCAGCAGGTCAGCGGGCCTCCGATTTCTGATTCGCGAGACCGAAAGGGCGACGGCGGATTGTTCTATGTGTACTGCCGCCAGACAGGCCTGTGGCCAAAGAACGTCAGCGGCTGGGATCCACACAAGGAAGCCGAACAATTCTTCCCCTTCATGCCAGTGAAGAATGTGTCGGTCGACTGGGCACCAACGCTCATGATTCACGGCACGACTGATACTGACGTGCCGCACGAACAGTCCGTGATGATGGCCCGCGAGTTTCAAAATCACAAAGTGCGACACCGGTTGATCAGCATCGGGAATGGCGAACACGGTCTGGTCGGAGGTAACCCCGACGACATTGCCGCTGCGTACAAGGCAGCCGAGTCTTTCCTGGATGAGCATCTGGCGGAGCGTCAGCGAGACTGACGCTGCCTTCTCCAGACACAAAAACAGCCCGGCGAGAAATCTCACCGGGCTGTCCCGTCGATCGGATGGCCGACAGTCTCTGCTTTGTTACTGCGGCGTTCGCACGAGGTGCGGTGCCTCTGGGCTACTTATTCTTGCCCTTCTTTTTGCCCTTACCCTTGTCCTCGCCGTCCTTTTCTTCCTTGTTTTTCAGTGTCCTTGTCGCTGTCACTGGCTTTGACTTCGTCGTCGTCCTTGCCGCCCTGGAGTTTGTCCTTGTCGCCGTCGTCGGTGATGTCGCCGAGGTTCAGCAGGGCAGTTTCGAGGTCGCCGCTGACCCAGGCGGCAATGGCGGCTTCCAGAGCGGCTGCGTCCTCTTCGTTGGCCGCCGAGTCGCCGATCAGCAGGTCATCGTCGTGGTCGCCCTTGAGGTGATCTTTGCCGATGCCGCCGATCAGAACGTCCAGGCCTTTGCCGCCGTCGAGTTTGTCGTCGCCGGCTCCGCCAGAGAGGATGTCGTTGCCGCCGCGACCGTTGATGTGGTCGTTGCCATCTCCCCCGAAGACGATGTCGTTACCCGAACCTGTGGTGATGTGGTCATCACCGGCTCCGGCAAACACGAGAGATGGGACGTCCAGGCCGCCGTCGGAGCCGCCTTCGCCGATGTTGAGGTGGTCGTCGCCGTCGCACAGGTACGCGACGATCTGATCCACGCTCGACGGGTCGAAGTACTGCACGACCTCGTCGCTTCCGCCATCGGAGCCACCGTCCGACCCGCCATCGCTGCCGCCGTCCGAACCACCAATCTGGTTCAGTTCGTATTCGACTTTGATCTGCGGGTCTTTCTTATTGACCAGCTTGACGGTGAAGTCGTCATCGCGATGCGTGCCGATCAGGTACAGCGTGCCGTCGATGACCGCCGCACCGGAGACAACTGCCGTCACGGATTCGACATCCGTTCCGCCGTTGCCGTCGTCGATCGTCACAGTGACCGTGTAGATGCCGCCGCTGCCGTACGTGTGACCGCCAGCCAGTGTGTCGGCGAGCTGGTTCACTGTCAGAGATTCGACAGTGCCATCACCCCAGTCGACCGTTGCCGAGTGAGTGTCCGAAGCGTCGACGTCGCTGAACGTGCCGCTGACCGACACGGTGCCATCAGCGGACGCTTCACAGAAGTCGTCATTGCTGGAGACGAGCGTGTCGATCGTCGGCGCGTCGTTCTCGCCGGTGATCGTGATCGTCACGGTCGCGGTAGCCGTGCCGTCGAACGAGACCACTGTGAAGCTATCCGTGACCGATTCACCGACGGCCAGCCATTGCAGGTCAGCCGTGCGTGCGTACGACCAGTTGCCAGCAGCATCGATGCTGAAGTCACCGTAGTCGCCTTCCGCGTCAGTCTGTGACTGGAAGATCGCTTCGCCATCGTCGACGTCGCTAACCGCCATGACGCCGCTGTCGCCCGCTTCGTCTTCCGTCAGCGTGCCGACCTTGTCGCCGCTAATCGATGCCGCATCGTTCACGCCGTAGACCGTGACGATAACCGTCGCGTCGTCGGTTTCGCCGAAGCTGTCTTCGATCTGGTAATCGAAGCCGACGGTCGCCGACGCCCCAGCCGGCAGGGACTCGAAGTCACCGTTCGGATCGAACGAGAACGTGCCGTCGTTGTGGTTCGTCAGGACTCCAGCCGACGGTGATGTCAGGACCGTTGTCAGAGACGCCACGAGGTTGTTCTGCTCGTCCGTGTCGTTGCCGAGCACGCCGAACGTCACCGCGTTGTCTTCGTCAGTGGAAACGCTGTCGTCATTCGCCACCGGCGGAGTGTTGTCCGTCGTGCCGTTGATGGTGATCGTCAGCGTGGCGTCATTGCTGCCGTTGGCACCGTCGGTCGCCGTATACGAGAACGATTCGGTCAGCGTCTGGCCGTCGTCCAGGTCTTCCAGCAGAGCCAGTGCATCGTTCAGGTTGTACGTGTAGCTGCCGTCGGAGTTCATCGTCAGCGTGCCGTACGCACCGGCGATGTTCGTCGCTCCGGAGATTGCATTGCCGTCAACGTCCGCGACCGAAAGTCCGGCCGTTCCGTTATCGGCATCGGTGTCGGCGACGTCTGCATAGCCATCGAGATGATCGACATCCAGCAGCACGTTGCCCGAGATGTTGTTGCTCGTCGAATCAACCACCCCAAACAGCTCGTCAATCTGGTTCGTGTCGTTGTTGGCAACTGGAGCGTAGTCGTCGTTCAAGATCGTGCCGGTAGCTGAGCCTCTCGCAGCTGCAGCGCCGGACATCTGGAAGCAGTAGCCGTCACCGCGTGTTGTGATTGGAACCAGCGAAACGACGACGGTTGAGAACGTGCCGTCGAGCTGGATGCTGCCGTAGATTCCGGGGTCGTTTGCGCCGTTGTTGTCACGCAACAGTGAGCCGGAAATGGTGATGTCGCTCGTTCCGCTGAGTTTCGTGAGCGACGTGAAGCCCGGCGTCGGGCCGAAGTCCCAAGCCGCTCCATCCAGCTGCACGAAGTGGAATGTGGGATTCTCGACAGGAGCCTCGAACTCGATCGTCAGCGTTCCGCCGACGTTCTGACCGAAATGGACCCCGGAAAGCATGTCGAGGCCGCTTGTTGCCGGCGTGAAGTTCGAAGTGTTGAAGGAAGTGGATGTGTTGTCGAACGTGGAGTATCGGCCACGGACGCCCCAGGCTCCGACATTGCCGTCGTCAAACGTCATTGAAAACGGGACGTCGCCGAGTGAACCGGTCAAAAACTGCGTTGCGGTCGTACTGTCGAACGCATCGAACTCAGAAAACGCGACTCCGCCAACAGCACCTGCGGTGACGTCACGATTGCTGGCGTCAACAGTGCCGAGAATTACGTCGAGCGTCTCATCGAGTTCGACCTTGTTGTCGTCCGTCGTGGCGACAGTGATCGTGCCGCTGGTCTGACCGGCCGGGATCGTCAGCCCAGTGACGCTCGAAGTACCTTCCAGCATCACTTCACGGATTTCGATGCGGTTGTATCCGCCACCGTCGTAGGAACTCAGCACCACCAGATCGACGCGGCTGACACCGGAGACAGTCGGGAAGGCATACTCCTGAGCCGCGACCTGTGAGACGGCTGTCAGTGTCGCCGTTGACGAAATCAGGGCATTTGCTGAGGCGTAGAAATCGAGTCGGAAGTTCTCGATCCCTTGGCCTCCGACATTGATGTCATTCCAGATGGTGAACTTCGTCAGATCGAAGTCTCCGTCGAGGTCCAGCGTAATCGTCCCCGATTCGACATTCGTATTGGTCGCAAAACCATTAAACGGCGACCCATCCGCTGTGGTCCCGTCAACGATCTCGTTGACAGTGAAGCTTCCGAGCGGTGCGAGCGATGTGCTGGCGGTGATGTTCGCCGGAGTCAGCGGCACGCCGGTCTGTCCGGTATAGTCATTGTCTGCCGTCGTGGCAGTGCCATCAGCCGTCGAGTAGTTGATGACTGTGTCGACATCGACCGGGTTGCTCAGCGTGACGTTGAACTCCAGGTTGCCGCCTTCCACGACAGATGCATCGCCGATCGAAACCGTCGTGCTGTCGTCGTTCCCGATCGTGCCTTCGCCCTGGCTATCAGCCAGCGTAACGTTTCGGCCATTCGCATCCAGGTTGGAAAGATTGACGAAGAAGTTCTCGTCCAACTCCACCGTGTTGTCGCCGTTGATTTCCACCTCGATAGTTTGCGTCTCGCCCGCTGCGCCGGAGAAGTTCAACGTGTCCGGAGCTGATGTGGACACAAAGGACAGCGAGTTGAGAATCAGGGTCCGTACCTGTGGAGCACCGCTGGTGCCGTTGCCATCGGAAATCAGAACCACGCCACCGCTGCCGGGATTAATCGCCCCGGGATCGATCACTGCCAGAGCCGACTGCCCGTTGGCATTCAGCGTTCCCAGCGTGGTGGCGTACGGGCCAAGGTTGTTGAACCATCCGGGCCAACTGAGTCCGAACGAAGTCACGGTTCCGAAGGGACCATCGGTGACGATATGAGCGGAAGGGTCAGTTACCGTCACAGTCTGACCGCCGCCCAGCGTGCCTGTGATATCCATCAGGAACGGATCGATCAGGCTTTCGTTCGAGATGTCGGATGCTCCCCCCGCCCACCCGTCGTTCTCGCCCCAGATGATGGTCCCGCCGCCGTTCTGTACGAAGTCCGCCACGGCTGCCTGCTCCGCGGCACTCAGCGTCACGACTGTCGGCCAGCTCGACACGAACAGCACATCAATAGTGTCGAGGTACGCCGGTGTCAGCGTGTTGGAACTGGTGAAGGTCGCAGCTGGCGAATTGGCCGAGATATCCGCGCGGATATTCGCCATCAGGTAGCCATCCGCCATGCTCGTTGCACCGCCACGTGCTGCGTCTACTCCACCGAAGACGAGACCGCCGGTGCCGAAGGAGTTGCCTGCGGAGTAATCACCGTCCGCCTCAGTGGCAGTGCCGTCGGCCACGTCGAACTTCACGCTCACGCCGGTATCCACAGCGTTGTTCAGGGTTACGGTGAAGGTTGCCGTCGTCGTCCCGCTGTCGCCTTCCGTGATGACCACGTCATCGATCGAAAGGCTTGCACTGTCATTGTCCTCGATCGTGCCTGTACCCGTGCCGTCGTCGATCGAGACGGTGCGTCCGCTGGCACTGACCGCCGTCAGATTCAGACTCAGCGTTTCGTCCAGTTCGACGGTGTTGTCGCCGGTCGTGGCGACGGAAATCGTGCCGCTGGTCTGGCCAGCAGGGATAGTGATCGAGCCACTGCCGCCGGTGTAGTCGCTGTCTGCCGTTGTGGCAGTGCCGTCTGCGGTCGAGTAGTTGATGACCGTGGCGACATCGACCGGGTTACTCAGCGAGACGTTAAACTCCAGGTTACCGCCTTCGACGACCGATGCATCACCGATCGAAACCGTCGCGCTGTCGTCGTTCTCGATCGTGCCGGTGCTCTGGCTGGTGAGGCTTCCCGCGCCCGCAACCTGAATGAGCCGCACATCATCCAGCACACTGCCGCCCTTGTCAGACGGCCCCGTTTCTTCAAAGACCAGTGAGGCAGTTGTCGCCTCTGTGACGGTAATCGTTCGAACGATCGGAGTGAGCGTCGAACTCGCAGGGAAGTGTTCGACAAATGTGGAACCAAGCGAAACCAGCAGGCCGTTGCCCCCAAACGTGTTGTTGCCGATTTCAAATGACAGTTCGTAGACGCCAGGACTGAGTGTCAGTGGATCAGACTGGATCGTTCAATTGACATAGCCATCCATGTCGAGATAACGCCCGTTGCCCGGATAGATATTGTGGTACCCGTCTCCGATCACATCCACATTTCCGGACGTCACGGCCCAGTTGGTAAGCGATGTGTAGCCGACGCCGACCGACTCGCTGTCGAACGTATCTTCAAAGACGATGTTGGCACCGACCTGCGGGAATGTCACATCGCGGTCACTAGAGTCCGCAAGCACCACGTCAAGGCTCATCACTTCGTCCAGTTCGACGGTATTGTCGTCCGTCGTGGCGACAGTGATCGTGCCGCTGGTCAGACCGGCAGCGATCGTGATCGAGCCACTGCCGCCGGTGTAGTCGCTGTCAGCCGTCGTGGCCGAACCGTCTGCCGTCGAGTAGTTGATGACCGTGGCGACATCGACCGGGTTGCTCAACGAGACGTTGAATTGCAGGCTGCCGCCTTCGGTCACCGACGCATCGTCGACCGTAACCGTCGCGCTGTCGTCATTGAGGATCGTGCCTGTGGCACCATTGTCGAGGCTCCCCTGGGTATTCGATGCCGCGACGACCAGGTTATCGAATGCCGCGTATCCGCCCTGAACCAGATCGACGACCAGCGAGACGTTGCCGTCCGTGCTTCTTGCGGTGGACAGGCCGAGCACATGACTGGTCCAGTCAAACGTGTTCCGTGCGGAGCTGGTGCCCGTGATCTGCGCCGAGTCCAGCAGCGTGCCCGGGGAGGAGATGTTGAAGCTCCCGCTGGGGCTGTCGTACAGACGGAAGTCGAACACAGGGGCGATGCCTGGCTCAGGGCCAAACGGCCCGCCGACACCGTCGAGATCGATATGCGAGACATCGATTCCAAAGTTCAGAAACGCGTTAGTTCCCGCGTCAAACGTCAGCGAGAGATGATCATTCTGAACGTGCGAGAGCATGCCGATGGCATAGTTGCCGCCGGTGCCGGACGGATCCTGATAGCCGCCGCCAAACGCTGCGGTGCCATTAATTTCGAGTGTCTCGACGGTGAAGATCTGCTGGAACAGGAAGCCGGGCTGACCGTAGAGCGAGTTCACCGACTGGAGGCTGACGTCGCGTCCTGTGTTGTCGACAAACCCGTTGGGCGATTCAAAGTCGTTCTGATACAGGATTCCGCCGACAGCGGTTGCTGCTTCGCGGCCACCCGCATCGACGCCGTCGAGCGAGATGCTGACAGTCTCATCCAGTTCGACCTTGTTGTCGTCCGTCGTGGCAACTGTGATTGTGCCGCTGGTGTCGCCCGCAGAGATCGTGATTGTCTGAGCCGCCTGGCCGGTGTAGTCGCTGTCGGCGGTCGTTGCGGAACCGTCACCGGTTGAGTACGTGAGGACTGTATCCACATCGACCGGATTGCTGAGCGTGACTGCGAATTCCAGGTTGCCACCTTCCAAAACGGTCGCGTCATCAACGGTGACAGACATAACGTCATCGTTTTCAATCGTGCCTGCACCGGTCCCGTCGCTGATTGAGACGTCATTCGTGCCCGACACTCCAGTGACGTTCAGACTGAGCGTCTCGTCGAGTTCGACCGTGCTGTCGTCCGTTGTCGCGACGGTGATCGTGCCGCTTGTGTCGCCGGCCGAGATCGTGATCGAGCCACTGGCTGCGGTGTAATCGCTGCTGTTGGCCGAACCACCAGCTGTCGAGTAGCTGACGACTGTATCGTGAGCGACCGCGCTGCTGAGTGAGACGACAAATTCGAGGTTGTCGCCTTCAGTGACCGAGGCATCACTGAGTGACAGTGTGGTCAGTAGCTGGCGAGCTTCCAGGCTCTCCATGGCCGCGGCGGCCTGACGGCGTGGGCGTCGGCTTTTCAGCGACCGGGCCAGGCGGTTCTTGCGGAATTTTGAGGCCATCAGATCGCGGATACGGAAAGATTTTCGGAGCATGGATTCCTCGGGATCAAAAAATGGAAATGCAGGTGACGGTGACGCCTGCCGCTCGCTTGCCGCGCGAACTGACAGATCTGAACGATCCCTGAACAGAGACTCGCAAGCGAGTCCGCCTCAAATCCCTAAACACCGTCAGCCTCCGATCCCGGACAGGATTTCCGCAGATTTCTGCGGCACTCTGCAACAGCGATGCAAAACGCTGCGGCAGTCCACAGAACAGACGAACCGCAGACGCATCGAAATTGCTTCGCAATGATGTGGCAGACTCACGCCATCAGCGTGCGAGACATGCGCAGCCATGAAGCTGTCGCGTTTGCCTGACATCGCACCATTTCGAGCCGGCATTTGCCTATGGACAGCGACGAACCAGTCTCGGTCTGGATTGAAGGCCTGCAGCAGGGCGACGAGTCGTCTGCGCGAAAGCTCTGGGAGCACTTCGTACAGCGGCTGTATGAGGCCGCCAGGAAGAAGCTCAACAGGCGAGTTGCCCGGACTTACGACGAGCAGGATGCCGCTCAAAGTGCGTTTCACGCTTTGTGTGCCGGCGTGTCAGCGGGCCGGTATCCCGATCTGAATGACCGCACCAGCCTGTGGCGGCTGCTGTTGACGATCACGTCAAACAAGATTTCCAACCGGCACCGCTACGAAAAACGCGAGCAGCGAGACATTCGTCGGACCGCGACTGACAGCGTTTTTATCACGACGAGCCACCGCTCTGTGATTGGCAGCCTGCCGGCTCGCGAGCCGACTCTGGAGTACTCGGCCGAGTTCGTCGATCTGTGCGGACAGCTCGTCGAAGGGCTTGGCCCCGAGCTGCAGGAAATCGCCCGACTCAAGATCGAGGGCTACACCGACGTCGAAATCGCTGAACATCTCGGCTGCTCGGACCGCACGATCCGCCGCCGCGTCGAGCTGATCCGCAGAAACTGGCAGGTCGTCGAAGAAGACCAGGCATGAGCTGTCCGGTTCTTGACGCGGAAAGTGTTAAAGGGGCAGCGTCAAACAGCCGCTCTGCGCCGAACACGCAGACAAAGGACCACAGGCGACGAATCAGAACTCAGATGAACGATCAAGAGTATGCCGAACTCTCGACGGATCAGATCGAGCAGATTGATGAACTCTGCGTTGAATTCGAGGGTGCGCTGGCGTCCGGACAGCGTCTGTCCATCGAAACCTGTCTGAAGCGGGCAGGTGCCTCGCTGCAGCCGACACTCTTTCGTGAGCTGCTGGAAACGCTGCTGACTTTTCAGAGAAGGTCCGGCCAGCCGGTTGCTGCTGCTGAGTTTCTTAACCGCTTTCTAACTTACACGGCGATCGTCGAGGACGTGTTTGCCGGACTGCCAGACATGGTGAGTTCGGAAGCCACGGTCACTATCGAGAACTTCGATACTGAATCGCTGGAGCTGCCTCACGCTGAATCAGAGGCGCCGGCGGACGACTCGCCGCTGGACGAGACGATCGTTACGCCGAAATTCCGACCGGCTGAAGCATCCGGGCAGAGCAGCGTTGAACTGCCATGCCGGTTTGGCCGCTACGAGCTGCGGCAACTTCTGGGGCAAGGCGGCATGGGCAGCGTGTACCTCGCCTACGATCCCGATCTCGACCGAAAGATCGCGATCAAGTTTCCCGGCTTCGAGGACCGGCCCGACATCCGCAAGATCGCGATTGAACGGTTCCGCCGCGAAGCCCGTTCGATGGCCACGCTGCATCACCCGCACCTGTGCCCGGTGTACGACGTCGGTGAAATTGACGGCCAGCACTACCTGACGATGGCCTATGTCGAAGGTCAGAGTCTGACCGGCGCTTCTCTGTCACAGGCGGACGCTGTGCGCGTTGTTGCGATGACTGCGCGAGCGGTTCAGGCCGCTCACGACGAAGGCATCATTCACCGCGACCTGAAGCCGTCGAATATTCTTCTGAACGCTAAGGGCGAGCCCGTCGTGATGGACTTCGGCCTCGCCTCACGCGACGCGGTCGCTGAAGCCGAACTCACGCACAGCGGAGTCATCATCGGCAGCCCCGCGTACATGGCCCCCGAACAGGTCGAAGCCGCTCACGACAAAATCGGACCGCAAACCGATGTGTATGCTCTGGGAGTGATTCTCTACCAGTTGCTGACCGACCGCCGGCCATTTGAAGGCGCCGGCCTGTCCGTCCTGGGACAGATCTCTTCGGGAGAACGTCCGGCCCCACCGTCGCAGATCGCCGCGGTTTCGCCCTCGCTTGAGGCTGTCTGTCTGAAGGCAATGGCGCATGACAGGGGCGATCGTTTTCAGTCCGCAGCGGAACTGGCTGAGGCACTTGATCGGGCCTTAGCAGATTCAGACGAGGTTGGCTCTGCAGAGAAACTTCGACCGCGAACATCCCGGACTCGTCGGACCCGCTTTGCAGCAATCGGGCTGGCACTGCTGGCGGTCGCCGCAGTCGCGTTTTCGGTCGTCCGCATCCAAACGCCGTACGGTGAAGTCATTGTCGAGGCCGCGAAGGACGCAAACATTGAAGTCGAGGTGGAGCAGGACGGGAACGTCGTCGCGGTGCTCGGTCCTGACAATGACTGGCAGGTTCGCGTCGAAGCAGGGAAGTATCAGCTGAAACTGCGCGGCGGCGACCATCAGCTGAGCCTGAAAGACGACACGGTTGTCGTCTCAAAAGACGAACAGACTCTCGTCACGATCAGCCAGACAAAGACTCCGCCACAGGTCGCACAGATCGTCCGACCGAATTACGTGCGAAACACGGGCGGAGCCCTGGAATTCGACGGCTCCAGGTCGTACGTGGATATCCCGACGTTGTCACGCTCCGGCAACGAACCGCTGACAATGGAAGCCTGGGTGCGTCCCGCAAAGATGCGAGCAGTCGGTGTGATCGCAAAATTGTCGGGCGACTCTGTCCTGCAGCTGACGGCCGCCGCCAAGGGCGACACGTTCACGGCGATCGACAAGGACTGGCGACTGTCACGGGCGGATGCCCTGCCAAATCTGAAACCCGAAGTGCTCAGGTACGTTCCTGACCAATGGGCTCACATTGCGATCGTGTCCGGCTCGAATGATGTACGTCTCTTTGTCAACGGCGTTCAGGCGTGGAGTCATCGGCAAGTTGCCATGAAGGACGAGACTGAGCCGAAAGGCCTGTGGCTAGGTGCGCATCCGCATGAAGAGAGGATGGAGTTCCACTTCCGTGGCTGGATGGATGAATTCCTGCTTTCGTCGACGGCTCGCTACACGGGCAACTTCGAGCCTAACGTGAGCTTTGAATCTGACGATCAGACCCTGGCGCTGTACCACTTTGATGAGGGGCAGGGTGACCGTCTTGAAGATGCCTCCGGCAACGACCACCACGGAACGATCGCGTCCGCGCGTTGGGTCAATCTGGAGCAGCCAGAGACGTCGTCCCCGCGAACGTTCGCCGACTCCGGGCAGTTGCTCGGCGGCAGTCTCAGCACGCGAGTCCTCATGGCGGATCTCGATGACGATGGCGATCAGGACGCCTTCGTCGCCAACTACAAGGCCCCTGACACTGTCTGGTGGAATGACGGGAAAGGCGTGTTCACCGACAGCGGCCAGAGACTCGGCAACTCGCGAAGTCATAGTGCGGCACTGGGCGATCTGGACGGCGACGGTGACCTCGATGTTTTCATCGGAAACGTGAATGGCGAACCAAACGCGGTCTACATCAACGAAGGCCGCGGTGTGTTTCAGGACAGCGGCCAGTCGCTGGGAACATCCGGCACCAAGGACATCGTTCTGCGTGATTTCGATGCCGACGGCGATCTGGACGCCGTTGTCGCCAACTACTGGTACGGCAAAGCGAACCGCGTGTATTTGAACGACGGCAAAGGCATGTTCACCGACAGCGGCCAGGCACTCGGAGACTTCAGCAGCTACGGAGTGGCCGCCGACGATCTTGATAACGACGGTGACGAGGACCTGTTCGTCTTCAACGGTGGCGAAGACAAGTTCGAGCCGAACTGCGTCTACCTGAACGACGGCCAGGGCAACTTCGAGAACACGGACCAGCTACTCGGCGGGAGTTGCAGCGAGGTCGGAGCATTGTTCGATGTCGATGGCGACGGCGACCTGGACGCGGTTGCCGCCAACATGGGCTTCAATCGAGTCTGGCTGAACGACGGAAAGGCAAACTTCACCGACAGCGGCCAGTTGTTCGACACAGAAATATCGATTTCGATCGTGCCGGGCGACGTCGATCAGGATGGGCATCCCGACATCATCACCTGCAACAAAGGTGTCAGCGCGATCTGGCGAAACGACGGCAAGGGAGTCTTCAGCAATCCTCAGCGTCTTCTGGACGACTCCAAAACGTTCCATGCGGCTCTTGCAGACCTGGACGGTGATGGCGATCTCGACATCTTCGCTGCAATAAATGGCCCGAATCGCATTCTGCTGAACACTGCTTCGATTGGGCCTGAAGAACGCTGATTAGCTTCCCTCAGCGAAGTCGTACCCCGTCGCCACGATCCCAGAAGCGAGAACGATGGCGTCGATCGTGTCGTCCGACAAACCGGAGTTAATTCCGCCGGCTGATCCCACGAGATCGATTCCCTGAGCGTGCGTCTGTGATTGAGTTTCGACAAGGCGGTACCTGCCGGGCAGGACTTCGGCAAAGCGATAAACACCGAACGAATCGGTCACCGCGATTAACGCCGAGCCAATCGCCTGGCCCGAGTCATTGATCGGCACGAGTGAAACAGTGACTCCCGCAAGTGCGCTTTCTCCCGAGTCAAACATCGCGTTGCTGTTGGCATCTGAGTAGACGCGTCCCGACAAAGCAGCCTGCGTCGTCGCGCCATTCATTGTGGGCGTCGAGCCGGACGAGGCCAGGAAACGTCGCTTGGACGGCATCGCTTCGCCGAAGTTGTAGTTCGTCGCGTCGACATCGTCGCCCAGATTGATCGTGTCGATGACGTTGGAAACCGGATTACTGCCGCCAGCGGTACCGATCGTTTCAGAGCCCTGGCTGAAACCGGCAGGCTGAGTTTCAACGACTCGGTATCGGCCCGCAGGCAGGTCTTCAAAGAGGTACGCGCCGTTCGCGTCAGTCTCCTGTGTGATCGCCGTTCCCTGCACGCTGCCGGACGCGTCGATCGGGATCAGGGAAACCGGAACTCCCGAGAGTCCAGTGTCACCGCTGTCGAACTGGCCGTTGCCGTTGCTGTCGATGTAGACGACGCCCGCCAGAGTCGACAACGCAGGCGGAATGACCGGCGTCGATTCCGAGTCCGAGTTGTTCGAGGTGTCGGTTTCGTCCTCGCTCGCGGCCACCGTTGCGGTGTTGGTGAGCGTGCCGCTCGCCGTGGTTCCAACCGAGACTGTCAGTGTCAGCGTCACGGACTCGCCGTTCGCCAGGTCGCCGAGAGAAGCGGTCACCGCACCGTTTGACTCTGTCACCGAACCTTGCGAAGTCGAGCCGGACACGAAGGAGATGTCCGCAGGCAGCAGGTCGGTCACGACGACGCCAGTCGCAGTCGACGGCCCGTTGTTCGTCACCAGCAGCGTGTAAACGAAAGAGTCGCCCGGCATGACGGAATCAACGTTGTCTGTCTTGGTGATGGCCAGGTCGACGACCGGGTTCACCGTCGTTTCTTCGTCGTCGGTATTGTTTTCGGGATCCGGGTCCGGCTCATTTGTGGTCACTGTGACAGTGTTTGTAATCGTGCCTGTCGTTGAGGCATCAATGTCGACCGCCAGCAGAATCGTCGCCTGTGCGCCGTTGGCCAGCGTGCCCACGTTGGCCGTCACGACTCCGTTGGAAGACGTCACGCTGCCCTGAGTGGAACTGCTCGAACGGTATGTGACACCTGCCGGAAGCGTGTCCGTGACAATCACTCCGGTCGCCGTTGACGGACCGTTATTTCTGACGAGCAGCGTGTAGGTCACGACTCCGCCCGCGTTCACCGGGTCAACATCGTCAACCTTCGTGACCTGGACGTCGACAACCGGCGTCACGGTCGTCGGCTCGGTTGCTGAGTTGTTCGATGTATTCGTTTCCGTTTCGTTTCCGGTTACGGATGCCGTGTTCGTGATGACGCCCAGTGCAGAGTCGGAAATCGTCACGTTGAGCGTGACGGTGGCGGTCGCACCGCTGAGAAGCGTGCCGAGGTCCGCGGAGACGTTCCCGCCGGATTCGCTCACGGAACCCTGACTGGCGACTGCCGAGACAAATGACACTTCAGACGGCAGCAGGTCCGTCACCATGACGCCGGTCGCGGTCGACGGTCCGTTGTTGGTGACAGTCAGTGTGTAAGTCAGCGCGCCGCCGGCCTCGGCAGGGTCCACCGAGTCGGCCTTGGCAATTGCCAGATCAACGACCGGAATGATCGTCGTCGGTTCGGTGTCCTGGTTGTTCGCCGTGTTTGTTTCGGTTTCGTTTCCGACGACGGTCGCAGTGTTCGTAATTGTTCCCCGTGCGGAATCGGCGGCTGTCACGTTTAACGTGATCGTCGCCGACGCACCGCTGGCGAGTGTGCCTACTAAAGCGGTCACGGTCCCCGCCGATTCGCTGACGATTCCCTGGCTGGTTGAGCCGGAGTCAAACGCGACTTCGGCTGGCAGCAGGTCAGTCACGACGACTCCGGTCGCGGTTGATGGCCCGTTGTTCGTCACGAGCAGCGTGTAAGCGTAGGAACCGCCCGCGTTGACCGGGTCGGCGCTGTCGGACTTGATCACGACCAGATCGACGACCGGCGTCACCGTCGTCGGTTCGGTGTCGCGGTTGTTCGACGGGTCCTCGTCGTGCTCCGTCGAAGTCACGGTTGCCGTGTTCGTCAACGTGCCGGTTGTCGAGTCGTCGACGTCGACGTTCAGCGTGATCGTGGCTGACGCTCCGCTGGCCAGCGTGCCCAGGTTTGCCGTTACCGTTCCGGATGATTCGCTGACTGTTCCCTGGCTGGATGTGCCGGAATCGAACGTGACTCCGGCGGGAAGATTGTCCGTCACGACGACGTTCGTCGCTGTCGACGGACCATCGTTGACCACTGTCAGCGTGTAGCTGAACGATCCGCCTGCGTTGACGGGGTCGGCACTGTCCGTTTTGTCGATCCGAACATCGACGACGGGGCGCACCGTTGTGTCCTCAGACGTCGAGTTATTCGCCGGAGCGATGTCCGTTTCGTTGCCGATTACCGTAGCGTTGTTTGTGAAGGTGCCGATCGCGGTACCAGCCACGGAGACGGTGATCGTGACGGTCGCCGACGCTCCACTGGCCAGGGTGCCGATGTCTGTCGTGATCGTTCCGCCGGACTCGCTGCTCGATCCCAGGCTCGCCGTTGACGAGCTGAAGGTCACTTCGGGCGGTAGAACGTCGGTGACCGTGACGCCGGTCGCTGTCGATGGCCCCGCGTTCGCGATTGTCAGCGTGTAGACCAGAGTCCCGCCGGCATCGACGGGATCGACGTCATCGGATTTGGTGATGGAAAGGTCGATGACCGGCGTGACCGTCGTCGGCTCAGTGTCGACGTTATTGGCGGTGTTGGTCTCCATCTCGGTGGCGACGACGGATGCTGTGTTCGTAATTGTGCCCAGGGCCGAGTCCGCGACGGTGGCGATAATGGTCACTGTCGCTGACGCACCGCTCGCGAGCGAGCCGAGACTTGCCGTAACGGTGCCACCGGATTCGGACACGGTCCCCTGGCTCGGAGTCGCTGAATCAAACGAAACCTCGCCCGGCAGAGCGTCGGTCAGCATGACGTTCGTCGCCGGTGACGGGCCGTTGTTCGTGACGAGCACCGTGTAGGTCAGTGTTCCGCCGGCGTTCACCGGGTCCGGGTTGTCTGACTTGGTGACTTCAAGATCGATGACCGGAACAACGGTCGTCGGCTCGTTGGCCGTATTATTCGCTAGATTCGAGTCCGGCTCATTCGTCGTGACTGAAGCCGTGTTGAGTATTGTCCCCGACGTTGTGTCCGCGACGTCGACGACAACGGTGATGGTTTCGCTGTCGCCCGACGCGAGTGTTCCGAGTGTCGCGGTGATCGTGCCCATCGACTCACTGACGGAGCCCTGCGTCGCGCTTCCGGAACTGAAGCTGACGCCCGCCGGCAGAATGTCGGTCAGAGTGACACCAGTGGCGGTCGAGGGGCCGGAATTCGAGACGACCAGCGTGTAGGTCAGCTGAGAACCGGCACTCACCGGATCGATGTCGTCGGACTTGACGACGCTCACATCCACCAGCGGATTGACCAGCGTCGGCTCGTTTGCCGTATTGTTCGCGAGGTTGAGTTCGGTCTCGTTCGCTGTGACAACGGCAGTGTTGAGGATCGAACCGAGCGTCGAATCGTCGACTCGGACGTTGACGAGGATGGTGGCTGAAGCACCGCTTGCCAGAGTGCCCAGGTTGGCCGTCACGATATTGCCTGCCGCGCCGACGGTACCGTTTGTCGTACTGGCGGACGTGAAGGTGACGCCTGCCGGCAGCGTGTCGGTCATGACGACCCCGGTTGCCGTCGACGGCCCGTTGTTCGTCACCACGATCGTGTAGGCAAGCGTTGCTCCGGAGTCGACCGGGTCGGGGTTGTCTGATTTCGTGATCGAAAGATCGACGACCGGAGTCACGGTCGTTGGTTCGTTCGTCGTGTTGTTGGACGCGTCGACATCGAATTGGTCGCCAGTGATTGACGCGTTGTTGATCACTGTGCCCGACGTGCTGGCGTCGGCGGTGACGTTGATCGTGACGTTTGCTGATGCGCCGAGTGCCAGCGTTCCAATGGAAGCCGTGACGGTGCCGCCAGATTCGCTGACGGTCCCCTGAGTTACTGAACTGGAGACGTAAGTGAGCCCGGCGGGGAGAACGTCAGTGGCCACGACGCCGGTTGCTGTTTCGGGGCCGTTATTCGTGACGGTCAGTGTGTAGAAGAAGGCTGCGCTAGCGTTGACCGGGTCGGCGGAGTCGGCCTTCGTGATCTGCAGGTCGATCGGCTGGAAGAAACCGAAGTCGACGGCGAGGTTGCTGTCCGTGTCGGCGTCACCGTCGTTAGCCGGTTCAGAATTCGCCAGGAGCGTTACGGCCTGAGTGACTGCGCCCTGGCCTGCCAGCAGCGTCCCGTTGTCGTCGTTGTTGATATCTGTGTCGGGGTCGGGAGCTGGATCGTTGCCGGAGCTGCTCGCGGAGAGTTCTTCCAGATCACCTCCAGGTTCAAACTCTGACTGAGGAATCCTCAGAACGTAGTCACCGGGAAACAGATTCGAGAACAGGTACCCGCCGCTTCCGTCGGTCGTGGTCGATGTCAGAAGCGTGTCGGTGCCTGGAGTAAACGCTCCGTTGCTGTCGGTGTCCGCGTAGAGTTCGACGGTGACATCCGGGATTCCGCTTTCGGTGCCGGAATCAAAAACGCCGTTGTTGTTGATGTCGTCCCAGACCAGGTTGCCGAGGCTCAGTGGCTGGAAGTTCGCGAAGTTGGCGGTGGTGATGTTCGGGCCCAGGGTCGAGAATTCACCGAACTGGCCGTCGGCAGCGATCACGCCGTTGATCTGCATTTCGATCGCGCCGACGTTCGCGAAATCGACCTGAGCAGTGGCCGTGGCGCCCTGCACAAAGTCCGCAAACGGGATGTACAGAGCGTCGATACTGCCTCCGCCGGTATTCGTGACGGTCCACGTGCCTTCCGAGTAACTCGTGGCGTCGGTGTGAACCCGCACGGTGACGGTCACGCCGTTCTGGTCGACCCCCGCTGTCAGTCGGAAGCCGTCACTGGCTCCGCCGCCGGTCAGATCGATCCCTCCGAGTCCCGTTGGGTCGAGCGTCAGTGGGTCGCTGTCAGTGCCGTCCCACACGACCGTCCCTCGGCCTCCCCCGGTGGTGCTCGAATTGAATTCGAGCAGTTCCAGATTGAAGGCGTTGACATTCAGCGACACGCCGCCAGTGGCGGACGTCAGTTTGATCGTGAGGTCTCGCTCGCCACCGATGACTTCCATCGTGCTGACTGAGGATGAGCCAATCAGTGAGCCAGCGGAAGAGGCTGACGCTCCCTGTGGAGGATCTGGAGGCGGATCCGGATCATCGAACCTGTCGATGATTGTCCCGACCACGCCTTCCGCGTCTGTGCCGGAGATGTCAATCGTGGCGACGTCGTCGCCGGACCGCTGAATGAGACCGCCGATCGCACTCTGCTGCACGAAGTAGCGGCCGGCCTGCAGCCGTTCAAACAGATACTCGCCGGAAGCGTCTGTCATCAGCGTTCCCAGCGACGTGTCGTCTCCGGTTCCGGAATCGAACGTCCCGTTACCGCCGTCCTGAAAGAGTTCGACCTGCACGTTCTGCTGTCGTATGTCATCGCCAGTCAGGCCATTGTCGGTCAGGTCGTCGTAAACGACTCCACTGATTGAGGCGAGATTGTCGATTGTCAGTAACAGGCGAGGTTCAAGATATTGAGGCGCAGTTGCAGACAGGTAGTTTCTGCGAAATCGTCGACGGGCGGGCTGCCACCACGTGGAAAGTCTGTTCAATACGCCGTCAAGCCACGTGCGCAGTCGCATTTCACACCTCAATCGTAACCGGGCGCCGAAGATTGGCGTCCAGCAGCGGGAATCGAATGAGTCGGCCAGGAGCAGTCTCAAAGCACCGGGGTGTGCTTCGAGATATCAGCGCTTAAATTCGCAGCCGATCGAAAGTGCCTGAGCCACAAAGTTCACTTCGCGAAAGCCGAATTCGGGGCGTTGAGGTCCGGCGACGGGCGGAGTGGAGGGTGGCAACAGGTTGGGATTGACCGTGCGGTCGATCTGATCGCCCGGCCGAACGACGTCCGGCCAGATGAGCAGTCGGTAGCCGACGACCAATCGTGCGTTCTTGTGAACGCGGTATCCGATGCTGGCTCCCAGTTCGGGGATCGCTGTGAACCGGCTTCGGTCGTACTTTCCAATGTTCGATGTCTGAGTCAGCAGCCCGCCGGTGTACGTCGCGGGGACTCCCATCGTCGTGATC
Source organism: Planctomycetota bacterium (assembly GCA_029977045.1). Classification (GTDB taxonomy): domain Bacteria; phylum Planctomycetota; class Planctomycetia; order Planctomycetales; family Planctomycetaceae; genus JAPOLP01. Next base: position 5,745 of record JAPOLP010000001.1, on the reverse strand, counting down.
GTCGTCTCGCCATTGATGCGGACCTTCTGGCTGTTACTGCCCAGCGACAGTTTCGCATCCAGATCGACAGACCAGCGACCGTCTTCGAGTTCGCAGGCGAGTCCGAGTTCGCTGCCGTGGAAGTGATTCTCGGTGTCGAACGTGTCACGAATATCGAAGTCAGTTGACGGGGGAGCAGGGTCCGTCAGGTCTTCGCGAATGGTCAGGTCTTCGCCGAGTTGGGCGTACCGGTATCCGATGCTCGCGGTAAAGCGTCGCGACAAGCGATCTTTCCAGTCGAGACTGGTCGGCGTGTTGGCCCGGCTGAAGTCGTACCGCAGCCTCGCAGTCGCGGAATGGAGTTCGGTGTGAGCAACGGCACTCGTCGTGCCGTCCAGCAGGCCGGGATAGGAAACGAGTTCCGCGTCTTCCATATCGTTCAAGGCGTTGATGAACGGACGGGAGACGGTGTCGGTTGGAGAGCCTGCCTGGAATCTCTCGGCGGCCTCGAAGATGCCGAAGTATTCCGCCTCGACTGCGAGCGGAGAGCACTCATCCCACCAGTACGTGGCTGTGTAGCGTCCGCCGGGGAGGGAATGATCGAAGATTCGAGTTCCACCGTAGAGGATTTCGGTCCCCGGCGCGCCGAGGACTCCGGCCTGATTCACGGGAGTGCCCGGCGGACTCATCGTGGCCAATGGAGGCAGATTCATCCCGCTGCTCCACCATTGCAGGTGTTCGACCCGGAAGTGCAGGAGTGAGTCGTTGGGATCGCAGTACCAGGCACAGCATTGGAGCGAGCTGGGTTGGCAGCAGCCGGCGGTTCGTGGACTCCCGCACTGGATGCCACAACCGGCAGTCTGTGCCGAGCACGCATTGTGGTGGCACGACTGCGGATGCCGACACGAATGCTGGGTACCGCGGTCAGATTTCAGAGTTGTTGGCTGCGGGGTTTTTGATGCAGGTGACCAGTGAGACGCTGTCCGGACGGCAGTGGCTGCGACGTCGTCGCCGCGAGTGATGGTTGAAGATCTGGCGGACGAGGTAACCTGAAAAGCCGCTGAATCGTCTAGTGCCGAGGCCTGTACAGGGAACGTAAGGCTTATCAAGGCAAACAAGGCTGCGCTGGCAGACACGTGCCTGCTCATGCTCGTGGATAACGACGAAAACAGCGTCCGGCGGCTGTTTCCGAACGTATTTCCTGCTCTGCAAATGCGCATACTCAAGTCCCCAGTGCGGTGCCCACTTTACGCAAATCGACAGACACCCTGGGAAACTTGAAGAATTTTCGGTGCCAGACGGAGCAGTCGCACATTGGCGTGCTGATTTTGCCTCCTGATTGGCGGTATCACCGTTGCTTGGGCACATCGGTCATCAAGCCAGTCCGGGATTGGGACCTGGGCGATAACGCCAATGAGGCTGATTATCTGGTGCTTAACCGACACCAGAGCAGTTCAGATATAGCTCACGGGCAGTGCAGGAATACGACCTTGCCGCTGTCGCTATGCATGGACGCGACTGTGACTCGGGTGACTCATCCGGCAGGCGAGCACAATCCGCCGTCGCTTTTCGATCTCAGTTCATCACACGTCAGCCGAGCAGCGCGGGCACGACGTCTCCCGTCGGAACGAGGCGGTGCGGGCGGGCGATCTGGTCGTAGATCAGGCGGTCGTGGCGGATGCCCAGGCAGCGGTAGATCGTTGAGATGATGTCGCCGGGGATCAGTGGTGATATGGCCGGGAAAGCTCCCGTCGCGTCGCTGGTTCCGTAGATCTGCCCTTGAGCAAACCCGCCGCCGGCGAGCATCAGGCTGTAGCAGTAGTTCCAGTGGTCGCGACCCGCGTTGTTGCCGTTGATCTTCGGCGTCCGACCGAAGTCGCCCATGATCGCGATGACCGTCCGATCGAGCATTCCGCGATCGGCGAGATCACTGATGAGGCTCGAACACGCGGCGTCGAGTTCCGGCAGCAGGCGTTCCTTCAGGCTCTTGAAGTTGCTGCCGTGCGTGTCCCAGGTGGCGTTGGCGTCTGGAGCCCAGGACAGCGTGACCAGTCGCGTGCCGGCCTCGATCAGCCGTCGTGCCAGCAGCGTGCTCTGGCCGTAAATGTTGCGACCGTACGCGTCCCGCACGGAATCCGGTTCGTCCGAAATCCGGAACGCCCGCTGTGCAGCCTCGGAAGTCAGCAGGTCAATCGCGCGACCCTGCAGACCGGACATTGCCTTCGCGCGGAACTGAGATTGAACTCTTTGATCGAGATCCTGAAACAGAGCTTTTCGCACCGAGAGACGCTCGGCGGAGATGCCCGTCTGCAGCGTGAGTTCCGGGACAGAGAACTCCGGTGAGTTGGGATCCTTGAGCACAAATAGAGGGTCGTGCGTGCCACCCAGGATGCCGGCAAAGAAGCCAGGCTGAGGTGGTCCGGCGGCACCTTCTTTCGTGATGTACGGGAGGACGACGTGCGAGACGGCGTTCTGTTCCGGCGGGCGGATCATGCTGACGACCGATCCCGGTGTCGGGTAATCGCTGGGCCGCGCTCCGCCTCCGATCTCACCGCGATCGTGCCCGGTCATTGCCGCGTAAACGGCTGCCGCGTGAGCGTTGTTCACGCCGTGGTGCATCGACCGAACAATCGTCGAACGGTGAGCCTGCTGAGCCAGCCGCGGCAGGTGCTCGGACATCTGATAGCCCGGCACGCTGGTGACGATCGGTTTGAACTCGCCGCGAATTCCATCGGGCGCATCGGGCTTCAAATCCCACATGTCCAGGTGCGATGGTCCTCCGTTCAAAAAGATGACCACGCAGGCGTCCGCGCTGGCAATCAGGCCGTCCGGCGTTGTGCCATTTGCCTGCTCAGCGGAAAGGACCTGCGGCAGCGACACTCCCATCAGGCCAAGACTTCCTACTCGCAGCAGGTCGCGGCGATTGTGCAGCAGCATGGGGGAAACCTCTGGAACAGGCAGTGATTTGAGCGGAGCCGTCGGCGGATGAGTTGACGCCAGGCGCGGAGCAGACTGACGGCTTGCAAGTCAGTCTGTCAAACAGATTCCCACACCGATTGAACCAAGCGGCTGGCTGCCGAGAGCAGTGAGCCCTCAGCGGGCTTTCGATACTCGTGCGAGACCGGTACGACACGAATTCAGATGTCAATGCGCCGAATTTTCATCCGCTGAGATCCGCACGGGATTCGTGTCTTGTATCCTCCTGCCGCCGCGACGGTGTGCTCAGAGATTTGATTCTGAGTACTCGCGATTGCCATGCCGATTTGAACCAACAGGGAACCGCCATGCGAATTCTGTCTGCTGCTTTGCTTGTCTGCCTCCTCGCACCTGTGTCTGCACTTGCCAAGCTGTCGGTGCCGAGCTTTTTCAGCGACCACATGGTGCTGCAACGTGAGCAGTCAGTGCTCATCTGGGGCAAAGGCGATCTCAACTCGCAGATCACGGTGTCATTCAAGGGGCGAAGCGCAGCGACCGTGACGGACAATGAGGGACACTGGAAGCTCAGAATCCTGACTGGAGCCGCTGATGCCCAGGGGGCTCCGCTGAGCATCACGTCACTGCCTGGCAAGCAGACAATCACAATTCAGGACGTCCTGGTCGGCGAGGTCTGGTTCGCATCCGGGCAGTCGAACATGGTGTTCACGATGAACCGGGTGCCGGCCTACGCCGACGTGATCGAGAAGTCCGACTTCCCGCAGATCCGGATGTTCAACGCCCCGACTGTCACCGCGGTCGAACCGCAGGACGATATCGCCGGCGAATGGACACTCTGCAGCCCTGACACCGTTCCGGGCTACTCGGCCGTCGCCTTTTTCTTCGCCCGAAAGCTGCACACGGAACTCGGAGTTCCCGTCGGTGTGATCAAGGCTGCCTGGGGCGGCAAACCGGTCGAGACATTCACGAGCCGCAAGGCACTCAACTCGCTGCCCGGCACGAAGAAGCTCGTCGATGCCGCTGTCGCCTCTGATGCGAACTTCGATCCCGTCCGTGCCAAGGCCGCGTACGAACAGCGACTGAAGCAGTGGGAAGATGCCGACGCCGCGTGGAAAAAGAAACCAGCTGCCGAACGCGGACGGCGTCCCCGGAAGCCGGCGGCGCCGAAACGGGCACTCGATACCGAAGGTCAGCCGGGCGTGCTGTTCAACTCGATGATCAACCCGTTCGTCGGTTACACACAGCGGGGAGCGATCTGGTACCAGGGCGAAGGTAACGCCAAAGCTGGAGCCGTTCCGTACGACCAGACTCTGCTGCTGCTGATCAATGACTGGCGAACCCGCTGGGACGACGACTTCTCGTTTTACTTCGTGCAGCTCGCCAACTACCGGGATCCGTCGACCGAGCCGGGCAACAATGATCCCTGGCCGCTGCTGCAGGACCGGATGCGCCGCATTCTGCAGACGACTCCGAAGACCGGCATGGCGATCATCAACGAAATCGGCGAAGCGAAAGACATTCATCCGAAGAACAAACATGATGTCGGAGAACGTCTCGCGTTATGGGCACTCGCGAAGGACTACGGCCAGACGGACCTCGTCTACTGCGGCCCGCTGTTCCGATCGAGCGTCGTCAAAGACGGTGCCGTCGAGGTCACGTTCGACCACGCCGGGTCGGGCCTGAAGGTTCGCGATGGCGGCAAGCTGGCTCGCTTTGAAATTGCTGGAGCTGACAAAGTCTGGCACTGGGCCGACGCTCGCGTCACCGCACCCGACACCGTCACGGTCAGCAGCAGCAACGTCAGGAAACCGGTAGCCGTGCGCTATGCCTGGGCGGCAAACGCCGAAGGCGCCAACCTGATCAACAGCGCCGGCCTGCCGGCTTCCGTGTTCCGTACCGACGACTGGGACGACGCCGTCGTTCAGGTCGACCCGACCGAACAACGAAATCAGGAAGAACGCCGCGCTCTGGCTGTCGAGATCAAAGCTCTGATCGCCAAACGAGCCGACCTGAAACGCGGCAGCGACGAATTCAACGAACTCACCGCCCGACACCGCGAGCTGCTGAAGAAGTTTCAGGCACTGGCACCTCAGCCGGCGAACTAATCTGCTTTGAAATGCGGGCCACCGGGCTATGTGATTATTGGATTTCAGGCCCGAAGGGCCGGCGCGATGTCAGCCCGGGGAGAACCGTGGATACAAGGACGCGAGCCCTGAAAAGGCGGCCCCAGAGACGATTATTCGGGCCGCCCCGTTGGGGCTTTGTGCGATATGGTGGCCAGGCCACCTGGGACTGACATATGGCCGGCCCGTTGGGGCTTTCATTATGGGACGCGCCAATGTTCGCCCACGCCACTCTACTCTGAGAACCAAGCCACTCGCCGGAAACACCGATGCGACTTCCTCGAATCGATCACACGCTCACTCGATTGACTCTCTGCTCGCTCCTGATTGGGGCGGTCGTTCAAACATCGGCAGCTCAAGACGACTATCCGCGACGTGAGGCGGTCGAATGTTACCCTCGCGGTGGCACCCCGAACTTTCGCGCGAAGCTGGACGCTGGCAAGTCGGTTAAAATCGCGTACCTCGGCGGCAGCATCACGGCGGCTCCGGGGTGGCGAGTGCAGTCGCGACAGTGGTTCGCGGCACAGTATCCCAAGGCGATCGTCGAGGAGATTCATGCGGCGATCGGTGGCACCGGGTCTGACCTCGGGGTCTTCCGACTGCAGAACGACGTGCTGCGGCACAAGCCGGACCTGCTGTTTGTTGAGTTCGCCGTCAACGACGGAGGAGCCTCGCCCGAGCAGATTCGCAAGGCGATGGAGGGGATCGT
>JAPOLP010000978.1 GCA_029977045.1 Planctomycetota bacterium | reverse complement strand
GATTCGTGATGAACGACACACACGATCAATCGCCCAACGATGATCGCGATCCACTCGACGTGCTGGCGGACGAATTCGCTGCGCGGCTGCGGGCGGGCGAATTCCCCTCGATCGAGTCATACGCAGCCGAGCATCCCGAAATCGCCGACGAAATTCGCGACCTGTTCCCCTCGATCGAAATGATCGAGAGGCTGAGCGCGAACGAGCACGAGCGTCTCAGCGGCGGCTTTCGCAAACAGCCACCGAGCCCCGCTCCCAGGACACTCGGTGACTTCGACATCGTCCGCGAAATCGGTCGCGGCGGGATGGGAGTTGTCTACGAAGCAACGCAGCGATCACTGCACCGCCGTGTCGCGCTCAAGGTACTCGGTTCGCACGTCGCCGGATCCCCCAAGCAGCTCAAACGTTTTCAGCGCGAAGCCGAGGCCGCTGCCCGGTTGCACCATTCGCACATCGTCCCCGTCTTCGGTATCGGCGAGAGCGACGGGCAGCACTATTTCGCGATGCAGTACATCGAAGGCGTCGCGCTCAGTGACGCGATTCGCTCGATCGAATCGTCGTTCTCCGGCAGTGCATTTCTCAGTGGTGCCGCGTCGGCAGTGCTGGAAGCAGATCAGAAAGACGAGGAGGCTCGGCGGTTTACCGCCGGACACGCTGCGGCAGCGCTCACCCGAGGCCAGCTTCGCGATCAACTGCGGCAGGAAGCACTCCGGCGACCGGTGCATACAGCGACACAACTCGACAGCGGCTCGGCAAGCCTCTCCACAGCAATAAACGGACAAGTCAGCGTCGAGTCCGTGGCGGGAGACTCTGCCCCGCATGTCACGGTCGTCAGCTCCGAAAACGTTTCGCCGAGAGCAACCGACAGCAGCCGATCGAGAATCGACCGGACCTACTGGTTGAACGTCGCCCGCGCAACGGCTGACATCGCCGACGCCCTTGCCTACGCACACAAACACGGCGTCCTGCACCGCGACGTCAAACCAGCAAACATTATTCTTGATGACTCTGGAGTCGTCTGGATTACCGACTTCGGTCTCGCCCGGCACGAAGAACATGAAGGCGTCACCGAAACCGGGGACATCGTCGGCACGCTGCGGTACATGGCCCCGGAGCAGTTCAGCGGCCAGACCGACTCGCGCAGCGACATCTACAGTCTCGGCATGACGCTCTACGAGCTGCTGGCTCTGCGGCCAGCGTATGACGAGGTGCGGCACGGACCGCTCATCAAGAAGAAAACGACTGCGAAGCTTCCATCGCCGCGCACATACAACCGCCAGATTCCGCGCGACCTCGAAACAATCACGATGAAGGCGTGCGCCCAGGATCCCGCCGACCGCTACGCAACGGCGGCTGAATTTGCGGAAGACCTCGAACGCTACCTCCAGGATCGTCCGATTCGAGCCCGCCAGTTCACAACGACCGAGCGACTCTGGCGCTGGGCTCGACGCAACCCGGTCGTCGCCGCATTGTCGACGACATCGTTTGCTCTGCTGATTGCCGTCGCTGCCGTTTCCGCTGTCGGCAACTATCGAACCAGACTGGCATTGGAGATCGCCGAGGACGAGCGTTCAAACGCAGTCCAATCCGCCCGACTGGCTCAGGCGGAAAGTGACCGTGCAGAAACAAACCTGCGGCTGGCACTGCGCTCGTTCGAAGAGATCATCGACAACATCGCGTCTCGTGGCATTCCACAGTCGATCGAAGTTGATGTCGAAGAAGACGTTGCCACACCACAACCCGTCTCTGTACTCACTGCGGCAGATGCAGAGCTACTGAAGAAACTGCTCGTTTTCTTCGACGACTTCGCCGCCCAGAACTCAACCGACCTCAAACCGGAAACCGCCGAGGCTCATCGACGCATGGGCGATATTCAGTTGCGACTGGGTAACCCCGGGCTGGCGCTCGACTCATACGACGAGGCGCTTTCGATCTACGCTGCGCTTGACGAACCGAGCGCCGAGGCAGGCTCGCCCGGCGAGCACATCGTCGCCCGAGCCCGCATCCTCAATGCTCGCGGTCTTGCGATGAATCAGAACGGTTCCATTCGCGGATCGCTGGATTCTCATGAACAGGCACGAAGAATTCTGGAGGACTCCCCCATCGCCCTCGAGTTGAAGGAGGGCCGGTTCGAACTCGCACAAACGCTGAACCTCCTCGGGTCAATGGGCCCCCGGGCTGGCTTCCGAAACTTCAGCTCATTCGGCGGCGGAGGACGCAGTTCTTCCGGGCGAGGTTTCCGTCCCGACGGCGCCAACGCTCCGAGGTCTGCCGACGAGCCATCGGACACCGAAGTCGCATCTGCCAGCCCACCGGATCAGACAACTGAAGAGCGTGCCCGCACCAATGTACCTGACGATTCCGCGAGCACTGTTAAGACTTCATCAGACCCGGGTCAGCGATCCAACCGCGATGACGACGGAGAACGATCGGATCGGCGATGGCGTGGCGCCGAATTTCGTCGCCGAATGGAGCAAATCTTTGAACAGGTCGTTGCGTCGTCCGACCTCGCTATCGGCCTGCTCGACGAGCTAATCAAGTCAGAGCCTGACAACGTCGATTACCGACTCGCGATGGCACGCTGCCTCCGCAACCGCGTCGGAATCGACATGCGTAACGGTCGCGACGTCGCCCACGGAACTCTCGATCGATCGATCGCCCTGCTGGACGAACTGGTCGTTGAACATCCGACCGATCCGCGTCTGAAATACGAACTGGCCGATACGCTGTGTCTGCGCGTCTGGAGAACAAACCCTGGCGAGACAGACTCGATGTACGTCGATCGTGTCAGCCGTTCGATCGAGATTTGCGAAGTACTGCTCGTTGCATTTCCTGACTTCGCCGAGT
>JAPOLP010001065.1 GCA_029977045.1 Planctomycetota bacterium | reverse complement strand
TGGTGTTGAGCCGTGCCAGGTGCGCGACTTCCGCCAGGTGCTGCTGCCGCTGAATGCGGCGGTGAGCTTTCTGCAGGTCAACCTCGCCGCGTTTGCGTTAGATGGCGTAGCGGATCGCCCGAGCGAGCAGTCGAGGATCCATGTGACACTTGACCAGAAAGTCCTGCGCCCCTTGGTTCAGCGATTCGAGAGCGATCGATTCGTCGTCGATCCCGGTCAGCACAAGCACCGGAAGTTCGGGCGAGGCGAGCCGCAGCTTTTCGCACGCGGACGGGCCGACGCTGTCCGGCAGCGTCATGTCGAGCAGTGCGGCGTCGAACGGCTTGCCGTCCGGATCAGCAGCGCCGATCCGGTTGAGTGCCTCGCTGAGCCGCTCGGTCGCTGTCACCTGACAGCCGTGTTCGAGCGCCTTCTCAAGCATTCGGCGAATGAAGATCCGGTCGGTCTCCGAATCTTCAATCAGCAGAAGTCGCAGTGTTTCGCCGGAAGAGGGCACGCGTCACGGGCTCGATAGTAAGAGGCGGAGTGGGGTCAGGTTTCAGTCCACGGTAGCGAAACCGAGCCGATTGTTGCAGCGGCGAAGGCCAGGAATCAGCGTCGCGAACGTTCAGGCTCGAGGCTGGGGAAGACAAGCAGAACTTTCCGAATCTGGCGGCAACACGTTCTAATGGCCGGCACGGAAGGCGTTGGACGCCTTCGTGAACTGGTCCGTGGAGAAGTTCAAGATGCGCTGGTTTCGCTTTTTGATGTTGGCTGTCTGTGTGAGCAGCGAGCCGACGCTGTCGTTTGCGTACGTCGATGAGAGTTCGGAACAGCCGATCGAGCGGACGTTTGAGAAAGATGTCTGGCCGATCTTTCGGGCGCATTGTTTCGACTGCCACGGTGCGACGGACGAGCCGAAGGGCGGGCTCGACCTGCGACTCGTTCGGTTTATGCACAAGGGCGGCGATAGCGGCCCGTCGCTGATTCCCGCAAAGCCTCAGGAGAGCCTGCTGCTCGAACGAATCCGCAGCGGTGAGATGCCGCCGGGCGAGAGTTCGGTGCCGAAGCACGAGATCGCTGTCATCGAAGAGTGGATCGCTCAGGGAGCGAAGACTGCTCGGCCAGAGCCTGAGTCAATCGGCCCCGGCATCGGGATCACTCCCGAGGAACGCAGCTTCTGGTCGTTTCAGCCGGTTGCCCGACCCGAATTGCCGGCCGTCGAATCGTTTGCTGTCGAAGCCCGCGTCCGGACGGTCATCGACGCGTTGCTGGCGTCGCAGTTCGCTGACGGCGGTCAATTTGCGCCGGATGCCGACCGACGAACTCTGGTAAAGCGGGCTTACTTTCACCTGACCGGGTTGCCGCCAGCTCCGGACGAAATGCGGAAGTGGCTCGATGACCCGAGTCCTGACTGGTACGACCGGTTGCTCACCGAGTTGCTCGACTCGCCGCATTACGGAGAGCGCTGGGCTCGCCACTGGCTGGACGTCGCGGGCTATGCGGATTCGGAGGGCTACACAGTCGCCGATGCAGAACGTGCATGGGCGTGGAAGTACCGCGACTGGGTGATTCGGGCTCTCAATGCGGACAAGCCGGTTGACCGTTTTCTCATCGAGCAGCTCGCGGGCGACGAACTGGCCGGGCCGCAGAACGGCGATCTGACTGCTGAGCAGATCGACCTCCTGACGGCGACCGGCTTTCTGCGAATGGCAGCAGACGGAACCGGAAGCGGAGCGAACAACGCCGATGGTCAGAATCAGGTGATGGCCGACACGCTGAAAATCATTGGCACGTCACTGCTCGGGCTGAGTCTGCAGTGCGCTCAGTGTCACGATCACCGCTATGACCCGATCCCGCAGACGGATTACTTCGCACTGCGGGCGGTGTTCGAGCCCGCTCTGGACTGGAAAGCCTGGAAAGTGCCGGACGCGCGGCGAGTGTCGCTCTACACAAAAGCGGACCGCGACCGAGCGGCGGAGATCGAGGCCGAGGCTCAGGTCATCGCTCAAGAGAAATCCGCGAAACAGGCGGAGTACATGAAGCAGGCTCTCGAAAAGGAGCTGATGAAGTTTGAAGAGCCGCTGCGGACTCAGCTTCGCGACGCGTACGAAACGCCCGGCGACAAGCGATCTGATCCGCAGAAGGAGCTGCTCAAGCAGAACCCCAGCGTGAATATCTCGCCGGGCGTGCTGTATCAGTACCTGCCGGAGGCTGCCGAGGACCTCAAGAAGATCGATCAGCGCATCAACGAAGTGCGAGCGAAGAAGCCTGTTGAGGAATTTCTGCGGGCACTCGTCGAGCCACCGAATCACGTTCCGGAAACAAAGCTTTTCTTCCGCGGCGACCACCAGCAGCCGAAGGAAACCGTGCTGCCGGCATCGTTGACGGTCACCTCGCCGGTGAATGCCCGCCGCGAGTTCCCAGCCAACGACGAAGCACTGCCGACGACGGGCCGGCGGCTCGCCT